>QVQE01000095.1 GCA_003584865.1 Methylococcales bacterium | reverse complement strand
TCAATCATATATTGCGCTAACAATCGCGCAACAACCGATTTACCTACTCCGCCTTTTTCTCCGCCAATAAGATGTATAGTAGACATGTAACCTCCATTAAAGTAAAAATTAAGATGTTTGTAACGATTTAAAAATAAGAAAGTAGATGCCGAACTCGCCGCATTGAAGATAGTAAAACTTACTCAATCCTTAACACATCGACTGATACGGACAAGACGTGCTGACCACCACCAAAAGCAATACCTTTAAGGGGTGTTACATCTGAAAAATCACGCCCCCATGCTAAAGTAATATGCTGATCAAGAGGAATGGTATTATTTGTTGGATCAAAATCTAGCCAACCCGAATTAGGGATATAAACAGAAAACCAGGCATGCGAAGCATCAGCGCCCGTTAAGCGCTGTTTACCCGGTTCAGGTAAGGTTTCAACATAACCACTGATGTATCGGGCGGCTATACCATAAGCCCGCAAACAGCCAATGGCTAAATGAGCAAAATCCTGACAAACACCGCGCCGAAAATTCAGCACATCCGATAACGGTGTCGCTATTGTGGTAAATGTAGGATCATAAGTAAAATCATGGTAAATACGCGCCATTAAATCATGGACTACATCAACTAAGGGTCGATTAGTTTGAAATGAAATTCGTGCATATTCTGCCAGTTCTGGCGTAACACTAACCATTGGTGAATCCAGAAGATATTGCTTAGCATCAAACACCTCTTGTGCATAATCCTGGTTTTGCCATAGCACTTGGCTTTGCAGACTTTGTGACTGTGACTGCCCCGGTTGCGGTATTCCCTGTAAAATATTGCGAACTGGTTCCCACGCTATCTGGTTAAAGAGTTCTAATACATTTTGTCTAGGAAAAATGGTCACTTCACTGATAGCGGTCACATTCAATTTAGTGTGAGGTTTTTGAACAGCGAAATAAGCGACCCGATTGCCAAAAAAATCTAGGCGCTCCTGAAAATCAATGGGGTCAGGCATAATATCGAAATAACTGGAATGGCAATGTTGACGCCAAAAGTTTCTGGGTTGTAGTCGCGCTTCATTCTGGCACAAGCCAACCGGCTGACTGTAATGATACAGCGTGCTATGCGTAATTCTGTATTTCAAAGTTCATCCTCAGTCGTTTTATGTATGAGTAACTGTGAAGTTTGGGAATGACTAAAATAAGCATCTGCAATACTCTCGGCTAGTTGCCACAACAAATCGGTTGTATTGGAAAGCAACTTCTCAAACTCTGTATAAATCCCCTCGTCTTCACTCACTTGGGTTAACTCAAATACATTGCACAATCGCAAATCAGTGTACGCTTTTAGAATCAAACGTTCTTCTTTGCTTAACTGACTGGTCACATTCACTCTAGGTAACGCACTAATATGAATAGATAACTGATGCAATTGATAAGCAACAGACCTTGGATGAGTCACATCCAGTAACAATAACTCCAGCACTAAAGGTAGTTGAATATAAGAACGATAACGACGTTGATAAATGGTTAAACTATCCGTTGATACAAGTACCGCTTCAAGCACCTGATTTTGTAAAACATCACCATGCTTTAACGCTAACGTAGAACGCATTAAAGCGATAAGCGCTAAGGCACGCTCTAACCGACGACCACTATCCATCATCAACCAGGCGGCTTCTCGGGTCATGCTTTCACTGGTTAAGCCCGTAAAAGCAACAATATCGGTAATTAAATCATCTAAATGATTCGGTAATTGATCAACATTAATTTCATTGCTAATAACCCGTTGCTGCCAGCGCCGCTGAATATTATCAACACTTCGCCAAGTATCTTGTGACCAGAGATCACGGATGCTAAATGCCGCCTGAAAGAAGGCTTGAATATTAGCCGTCAGAGAACCTTTTCGATAACCGTCTTTAACCAGCGAAAACAACTCGGGTACGGGCTTATTGAGCAGCGCTTCATCACCATTGATAAATCCTGGATAAGTACCTGTCACTTGTGTCAGAGTTCGCAACAAAACGTTTAAACACTCATTATCAATCGGATCTTTAGATTCAGAGGAGACTCTAAAATTAACCAAAATAGAGCGTAACAGCCGAGTAACCGCTTCAGTGCGTTCAAGATGTCGACCTACCCAGAAAAGATTATCCGCTGCACGACTGGTTAAGGGTTCAGTGACTGCATCAATGAGTTGATGGCGTTTAGGTTGAGTCCATAAACTAACCGGCTTATCGGGTTCAGAAGCCAGTACCCAAGTATCTTTACTGATGCCGCCCGCTTGATTTGAAACGATAAAGTTATCTTTTTGGCGAGCAACCCGTGTTAACCCACCCGGCATCACTTCATAATTATCACCACAGGCAACCACAAAATTACGTAAAACAGCATTACGTGGTTCAATCTGATGGTCGATAAAAGCCGGTAAGGTAGAAAAGCTGACGCGCTCTTGACCGATAAATAAATGCGGTTTAGCTAAAATTTGACCGCGTAAATAGTCTTTTTCTTTACTACTTAAGCTGCCACCAAACACGGTCTGATTACCAATACTACGGTTAATCGGTTTAATCACTAAACTATCAAGATGCTGCAAAACAAATTCACGCTCTCGACGTTGCCCACACCACCAAGTTGCAATTGAAGGTAATTTAAGCTCTTCATTCAAATAGTAACGGGCTAATCGAGGTAAAAAGGCTAATAGAGCAGGATTTTCTAAAACGCTACTCCCAAAAGGATTAGCAATCGCAACATTACCTCGCCGAACTACCTCAAGCAAGCCCGCCACACCCAGTTTTGATTCACTACGAAATTCTAAAGGATCACAAAAAGAATCATCGACACGTCTTAAAATAACATCAACCGCTTGTAAACCCGCCAAAGATTTAAGCCAGACACGACCATCACGCACCGTTAAATCACCACCTTGCACCAAGGTATAGCCTAAATAAGCCGCTAAGTAAGCGTGTTCAAAATAGGTCTCGTTAAGTGGCCCTGGGGTCATGATAACAATACGCGGGTCTTCTTTATTATTGGGCGCTATATCAACAAGCCCCTTATGTAAGGACTTAAAAAAACCCGATAGACGATGAACTTGCGTTTCACGAAAAATATCCGGTAAAACCCGCGCCATCACGGTACGATTTTCCAAGGCGTAGCCAGAGCCAGAAGGTGCTTGAGTTCGATCATCTAAAACCCACATCATGCCATTCGGGCCGCGGGCAAGATTGGCTGAATAAATGGTCAAATGTCGCTTTTGATTGTGCAAAGTGCCCACACACGAATGCAAGAACCCTTCGTGACCAAATACCAACTCCGCTGGCAACAAGCCTTTCTTTAGTAAATTCTGTTTACCGTAGATATCTTTTAATATCAAATCTAATAGATCTGCGCGTTGCTTTAAGCCCGCTTCAATAACCAGCCATTCTTCACTACTGATCAGTAAAGGAACGGGGTCTAGTCGCCACGGCCTAGTCAGGTTCTGTGAGTCACCATACACATTATAGGTAACGCCATTTTCACGCAGTAAACGTTGAGCTTCTCTGCGACGCAGCTCAAGCTTTTCACTTCCCATGCTATTAAGCGCAGCCATAAAGCGTTCCCAATAGGGTAACGCTTTATTTTCTGTGGCATACATTTCATCATATATACCCAGTTGTGTTGCGTAATACTGTGCGCCAATATCGTCGGCTGAACTGGTGTGGTTACGCACGTATTTTTCCTTATACTTTATTCATTATCGAGGTCACTGCTCCAAGTACAGGGGCTTCCTTCACGATTTCTTTATTTATAAATCAATCAGTTCTTTGACTTATTTCCTGATAGTGTCGAATTTTTTCACCGGTATATATTTGACGTGGCCGATAAATAGTCACAGTCTCACCATGAATCATTTCACGCCAGTGAGCTAACCAACCAGGCATTCTACCAATCGCAAAAATAACGGTAAACATGTTAGTAGGAATACCTGCGGCCCTGAGGATAAGTCCCGAGTAAAAGTCTACATTAGGGTACAATTTTCGAGAAATAAAATATTCGTCTTTCAATGCTATTTCTTCGATACGTCTTGCAATATCCAATAACGGATCATTAATACCCGACTTATTAAGTAATTTATCACAGTGCTGCTTTAAAACTTGAGCACGAGGATCAAAGTTTTTATAAACCCGATGACCAAAGCCCATCAGACGCTTTCCTGACTTTTTGTCTTTGGCCTGATTAATAAACTCTGTACCATCACCCCCCTCAGCATGAATCTGTTCAAGCATTGAAATCACCTCCTGGTTAGCCCCACCATGACGAGGCCCCCAAAGAGCAGCAATCCCAGCCGTAATGACCGCATACACATTAGCCATACTTGAGCCAGCCGTCCTGACAGACGAAGTACTGCAATTTTGCTCATGATCCGCATGAAGTATCAAAACCATATCAATAGCACGCACAATATCGGCATCCAACTGATAATCACGCACCGGTGAAGAGAACATCATATTCATAAAGTTGCTGGTATATTTGTACTTAATAGACGGATAGACCAAAGGCTCACCAATCGATTTCTTGTACGAAAACGCAGCAATCGTCCGTACCTGAGAAACCAGATTAGCCACAATTTGTATTTCTGTCGCCTCATCCAGACGATCAGGAACCGGATAAAAAGTCGACAGCGACGCAACCATCGTAGTAAGAATCCCCATAGGATGCGAACCACGCGGAAAGCCGTTGAAGAAATGATGCATATCCTCATGAATAATAGAAGATTCATTCAGACGTGTAGAAAAAGTCAGCAATTTATCAGCAGTGGGTAACTCGCCATAGAGCAATAAATAAGCAACCTCTACAAATCGGGAATGTTCAGCTAACTCTTCTATAGGATAACCACGATAACGAAGTATGCCCTTTTCTCCATCAATATACGTGATCGCACTCTCACAAGCCCCCGTATTGCCGTAGCCATCATCCAAAGTCACATACCCTGTTTCACTCCGTAACTTGGTTATGTCTATAGCCTTTTCACCCTCAACACCCATATAGGTAGGCAATGAATAGCTCTTATCATCAAGTGTTAATGTGGCGGGTGCCAGTAATTTTAATTTATTGCTCATTTAAATACATCTCCTAGTCATCTGTTATTCATGTCTACCGATTAGAGTGGCGCAAATCTAAAGTAAATGGGTACTCCCTACTCAATTCTTCAACTGGCGGAGCCATTGCCCTAGGTAACTCATCACTGGCTTTAAAGTTCTTCAGGAAAGGCTCATCTGAAGCAATATCACGCGTAGTGGCTAAAGGCGGTCTAATAATAACGCCAGGGGTATGTCCATAATCCCAGAAACGCGTCATCCGTCGGGTTTCTGCAGCGTAATCATTAATTGGGAAATCATCATAACTACGTCCGCCTGGATGAGCGACAAAATAGGTACAGCCACCCACTGAATGACCATTCCAGGTATCAATCACATCAAAAACCAAGGGCGTATGCGGTGCAATCGTTGGATGTAATGCAGAAGGTGGTTGCCATGCTCTATAACGAACCCCTGCAACATACTCTCCTTTTCGACCGGTGCTACGCATAGGAATACGACGCCCATTACAGGCAATGATATAACGTCCTTCCGTAAAGCCGGTCACTGAGACCTGAACACGCTCCACTGATGAATCCACATAACGAGCCGTACCTGAACTGCTCATTTCTTCACCCAGCACATGCCAAGGCTCAATGGCAAAACGTAATTCCAGATCCATACCATCGATTAAGGTGTTACCGTAACGAGGGAATCTGAATTCAAAGAAGGGATCTAACCATTCCAGATCAAAAGCAAAACCAGCACGCTGTAAATCTTTTGTTACCTGACGCAAATCTTCATGTACATAGTGAGGTAGCATAAACCGATCATGTAACTCTGTACCCCAGCGGACCAGATCATGTTTGTAAGGCTCACGCCAGAACCAGGCAATCAATGATCTTAGCAACACGACTTGCACTAACGACATTTGCGCATGGGGTGGCATTTCAAATGAACGCAACTCCAAAATACCTAAACGACCGGTAGAACTATCGGGCGAATACAATTTATCAATACAGAACTCTGACCGATGCGTATTGCCGGTAATATCCGTCAACAAATGTCGCAATAATCTATCAACCAACCAAGGCGCTGGCACTTCGCCTTCAGGCATTTGTTGAAAGGCAATTTCCAGTTCATAGAGCTTTTCATCACGGCCTTCATCCACACGTGGCGCCTGACTGGTGGGTCCAATAAACATACCAGAAAACAGATAAGACAAGCCCGGATGGTGTTGCCAATACGTTATCAAGCTACGCAATATATCAGGACGACGTAACATCGGACTATCAGAAGGCATTTCAGCACCCATAGTAATATGGTTACCGCCCCCCGTTCCTGTATGTCGGCCATCTTGCATAAACTTTTCAGTGCCTAAGCGGCATTGTCTTGCCTGCTCATAGATAATATGTGTTTTTTCTACGAGCTCATCCCAAGTCTTTGAGGGATGAATATTGACTTCAATAACACCCGGATCAGGTGTGACCATCAGGCGTTCAACACGATAATCTCTAGGTGGCTCATAACCTTCAAACACCACTGGAATAGCCAAATTTTCTGCAGTCGCTTCGACAACAGAGACCAACTCTAAATAATGCTCAAGGGTTGTTAACGGCGGCATAAAGATATGAATTCGACCATTTCTAGCCTCAACACACATTGCCGTATGAGGCACTTCAACTTGTGAGTTGATATTATCCCCTACTTCCTGTTCAATAATTTCAGGATGCTCATTAACTTTAGCTTCGATATGACTGTATCTACGCGTCACCTCACCGTAATAATCACCTAACTCAGGTAACTCACCAAACAAACTTTGGGGTTCTTGATTGTCTCGTTTATCCGGTGCAACCCAAGGTAAACTGGCTAAGGGTAAGCGCATACCCATCGGCGAATTACCCGGAATTAAAAACATGGCACCGCGTCTGAATTCCCAAGGACCACTTTTCCAGACGTGATCATACCAGTTCCATTTAATAGGCAAAGTAAAGCCCACTGGCTGGTCTAACCCTGTTTCCAATAACTTGGTTAAGGTTTTACGCTCAATAGAATCCTTTAAATCATACTTTAAGGAGTCCAGATTATCTGGCAAAGTCCCTTCCTGCCATAAATGATAAAAACGATCTTCAAAGGCTGTCACAATATACTTTGATGACACGCCTAATCGCTGCGCTATTTGATGAATAAATTTCTGAGCCTGCTTAACCGTATGACCATAATCTTTATTAATATCAGCTAACAAAGAAGGATTACGCCACATAGGCTCATCATCTTTACGCCAAAAGATACCGTATTGCCAACGTGGAAGTGGTTCTCCGGGATACCATTTACCTTGGCCATAATGAAGCATTGCGCCTTTAGCAAATTCATCACGCAAACGCATGGTCAAATGTTGTGCACGCTCACGCTTATTTGCACCATCAGCGTGCGTATTCCATTCATCGCCTTCCATGTCATCAACGGAAACAAAGGTAGGCTCGCCTCCCATCGTCAGTCTGACATCATCTTCTTCCAGGCGTTTATCAACAAACTTGCCCAAAGCATCAATGTGATACCACTGTTCTTCAGTATAAGGCTTGGTTACGCGTGGATCTTCATGCAAACGATCAACTGTGTTACTAAACTCAAATTCAACTTCACATTTATCAGTCCCTCCGGTTACCGGCGCAGCACTGGCAGGATCGGGTGTACAAGCCAATGGAATATGACCTTCACCCGTCAATAAACCCGAAGTGGGATCTAAACCAATCCAGCCAGCACCGGGCACATACACTTCTGTCCAGGCATGTAAATCGGTAAAATCCTGCTCAGGGCCAGAGGGTCCATCCAAGGCCTTGACATCAGAGGTTAATTGCACCAGATAACCAGACACAAAACGTGCCGCCAAGCCTAAATGTCTTAAAGCCTGCACTAATAACCAAGCCGAATCCCGACAAGACCCACTACGGATTTTTAAGGTTTCTTCGCTGCTTTGGATGCCCACTTCCATGCGAATGTTATAACTAATAGCCAGAAATATAGCGCGATTAATATCAACCAGGAAATCATTGATTGAACGCTCAGTCTTATCGAATTCTTTAACCCATTGTTTTAATAAGGGTCCATTTTCAGTCACTTCAAGATAAGGCTGTAACTCCTTTTGAGTCATCTCATCATATTTAAATGGAAAGTTTTCAGCGTAATCCTCTACAAAAAAATCAAACGGATTAATGACTGTCATATCGGCAATCACTTCAACTTCAACACTCAATCTTTGGCATTTATCAGGGAACACCACTCGACCCAAAATATTACCAAAGGGATCTTGTTGCCAATTAATGAAATGATTCTTGGGTTCAATCCGCAAAGCGTAGGCTTTAATGGGGGTTCGGCAATGCACAGCAGGGCGTAAACGAAAGACATGAGGTGATAAAGATACCGGCCTATCAAAGTTGTAAATCGTTTTGTGACGAATGGCGACGCGTATGGTCATAATCTCTTTTCCTATTGCCTAATGGTAGTTTGGCTTCATTCAACAACCCACTCGTTGTTGAATGAAGCTCTATGCGATATGCATAGCATTTTTTGTTCCAGATTTTAATTCTTGGGTTAACTAAAAACCGATAAGTTCTTTTAAGTTCCTTATTGATGAATTACGACTTTTATTTTGAAAATCCGATAAAATGCCGATAAGGGGAGTCTTGTTTCCAAGTAAATGACTCGGTGTAATAGTGCATTAAAGCCAGATAACCCAATAAACCTAACGTTATAACCTTACGAACTTCAACACCAAAAAAGAACGCTGTTATTGCACTAACAGCCTGATCACCATAAGCTTGTAGCACAAATGCTGAAGCAAAGGTTAATAATGGCAACACAATGAAACTATGGAGCTTCAATCGAGCCGCGCTACGGTAAAGAAAGTTTTGTGGACACTGATGATGCTTATTGTAATCATGCGTTATATAGAATAAATAGGCTGTTGCATCATGCACCAATCTGGGCACTAAAATGGCAAAAAAATAATACTGCTGAACATAAAAATAAAAACTGCTGATCACCAGTAAAATATTTGCCCATAAAAAGCAACGTCCCAATAAAGTACAAACATAGCGCTGACAATATAACCCAGTTGAGACTAATCCAACAGATAATATCAAGGCAATTTGTTTAATCCATTCTGTTTGCTGAGCATCTAAACTGTTTTTAAGAAAAATCCCAATGTAAATAAACAAGCCAGCAGCCACGCTTAATGCCAGCAAAAGATAAAATGCCCAACTAGGCAATCGACAGATGCCACGCACCACACCGTGCTGCTGCTTTAAAACATGGAAGACTGTCCATCCCGCTACCAGCACATAAAAAGCCTGGTACGGAATAAACAAACTACCTACTCCAAAAAAGACTGCAATGGCAACTGTCATTGCAATCAATTTACGGCGATAAAATACCCAATAATCACGAGTGCCTAGCAGTACAAACGTGCTTGCAAGAATATGAGGTGTCCCAAATAATATCTGGAATAATAAAAAGTGCGTAGGTTTTGTTGGTAAACTCTCTCTTAAATAACCCTGTAAATAAACAATATCCACCAGTTGTATTAGCAAACATAACGGAATAATGGCGTACAGACTCAGCAATACTCTAAAAGAAACCGTCAGTTTTCGTACTTCCGGTATCTCCAGAGAAGTCATAATTTGTGCAGACATAAAAATATCCTCTCGTTTATAGTTGTAATATTTTAAAACAGAAGCTAAATTAGAGAAAACTTTAAGTATCCTAAAACATGACTGTCACGACTATACAATTAAAGATGAACACATTATTTCAATTACATCCACGTTTACAAGAAGATTGCATCACTGTAGGTCGATTTGATCTCTGTCAATTACTCATCATGAACGACAGCCAGTATCCCTGGTTTATTTTAGTGCCTGAATTAATTGACATGACAGAAATGTATCAGCTCAGTAGAACAGAACGCCTTATGCTAACAGAAGAATCACATTATCTGGCTAAAAACTTAGCGACACTCTTTGAAGCGGATAAAATGAATATTGCCTCGATAGGCAACTTAGTGCCGCAATTACACCTTCATCACATCGTTCGTTATCAAACTGATAAAGCCTGGCCGACTCCGGTTTGGGGGAAACTTGCGCCTATCCCTTATACAGCAGATCAACTCACAGACACTATAACCCGCGTAAGAGAACAACTCACTTCATTAAACGACTAAATTATGAATAAGATCCTACAAAAATGCTTTTGGTCATCTATCACCGTTATAGGTGCTTTAGCGGTTGGCGGTATCGCAATTAATCGAGGTGAATCGATCAGTGCGCTCTGGCTTATCACTGCTGCACTTTGCATCTACGCCATTGGCTATCGCTTCTATGCCTTATGGATCGCCTCCACCGTCTTAGTGGTTGATATAACCCGAGCAACGCCCGCAGAGCGTCTGGATAATGGCCGTGACTTTGTACCCACCAACAAATGGATTGTGTTCGGGCATCATTTCGCCGCTATCGCAGGACCTGGCCCCTTAATAGGCCCCACACTGGCCGCACAATTCGGCTATTTGCCCGGAACACTTTGGATCTTATTCGGTGCCGTTATCGGTGGCTGCGTACAAGACATGGTGATTTTATTTTTATCGACCCGACGGGATGCCAAAAGTCTGGGCCAAATGGCACGCGATGAATTAGGCCCCTTAGGTGGAACAGCCGCTTTAACCGCCACTTTTGCCATCATGATCATTCTTATTGCCGTACTGGGTCTGGTGGTTGTTAATGCCATGAAACACAGCCCTTGGGCCACGTTTACAGTCTCTGCGACCATCCCGATTGCCATGATAATCGGCGTTTACATGCGCTACATCCGTCCTGGCCAAGTACTAGAAGCTTCGATCATTGGCGTAACCTTATTATTGCTGTCCGTTGTCGGCGGGCGCTTTATTGATGGACAGGAGACGCTCCGAATACTGTTTGATCAAGAAGGACTCACGTTAGCCTGGTACGTGATGGCCTATGGTTTTGCAGCAGCCATTTTACCCGTTTGGTTATTATTAGCGCCACGCGATTATTTATCCACCTACATGAAGATTGGCACCATTACCTTGCTAGCCATTGCCATTATTCTATTGCAACCCAATATAAAAATGCCGGCCATCACTCAGTTTATTGACGGCACAGGGCCTATTTTTAGCGGCAAATTATTTCCCTTTGTCTTTATCACCATTGCTTGTGGCTCTATTTCTGGATTTCACTCACTGATCGCTTCAGGCACGACCCCCAAGCTCCTCAGCAATGAACAAGATATTTGCATGATAGGCTATGGCGGTATGCTCCTGGAATCCTTTGTTGCCATCATGGCAATGATCGCGGCTACGGTACTTGATCCGGGGGTGTTTTTTGCGATTAACAGCCCCACAGGTGTAGTCGGTGCCGAGGCTGTTGATGCTGTTGCCAAAATAGCGTCTTGGGGTTTTCCGGTGACTGTCGAACAAATGCAAACGTTAGCGCGGCAAATGGGTGAAACCACCTTATTTGCACGCACCGGAGGCGCACCTTCATTGGCTGTCGGGATGGCGAGTATTTTTGGCAGTGCTTTTGGGGAAGGCTTATTGGCGATTTGGTATCACTTTGCCATTATGTTTGAAGCCGTTTTTATCCTCACCACTCTGGATGCAGGCACGCGCGTTGGGCGTTTTATGCTTCAAGATATACTCGGTAATATCTGGCCAAAAATGGCTGAAACTTCTTGGACTCCGTCAGTGATTTTCACCAGTTTTGTGGTGGTCGCAGGTTGGGGTTATTTTCTTTACATTGGTGTCATTGATCCCAATGGTGGCGTTAATATTTTATGGCCGCTCTTTGGTATTGCGAATCAAATGCTGGCCGCTATCGCTTTATCGGTTGCAACCGGGATATTAGTTAAATCTGACAAGCTAAAATATGCCTGGATAACCGGTATACCTTTATTCTGGTTGGTTACTATTACCTCTACAGCCGCTTGGCAAAAGGTGTGTAGCGATGATGTTCGTCTAGGTTTCTTTTCTGCTGCTAACGACTTGACCGACAAGCTTGCTAATGGCCTGTTACCCCCTGCCAAAGCTGCTATTGCCCCACAATTAATCTTTAACCTACAACTTGATGCCTGGCTTACGATCTGCTTTGTGAGCCTACTTTGGATCATTGTTTTTGATATGTTACGGATCAGTCTTCGACACCTGCAAGGAAAACCAGTACTCCCGTCAACAGAAACTCCGTATGTTCGTAGCTGTTTAGTTGAGGAGAGCTAGAAAGTGTCAGTATCTGCTTTAGAACACCAGCAATAATTAACTGATTAATTTTAAAATATTTTATTTTTTACATCTCAAGGTTTACCCGAGAATTTAAAATAGAAACAATTTGATGTACACTGACTACTTTATCTTCCCATCGAAGTGGAATCAAAGTCGCCTAGCCCTTTTCAAGGAGTTTCATTATGTTTCATCTTGTTTATGTCAGCTCCGCTGTCAAACCTTTTAGCGAAAGCGAATTAATAGACTTGTTGAGTAAGTCTAGAGAAAAGAATGCTCAGAAAGACATTACGGGGATATTATTGTACAACGATGGAAATTTCATGCAGATTCTTGAAGGTGAAGAAGCGGCTGTGCAGCAATTGTACGACATCATCAGCCACGATCAACGTCATCATGGAATGGTTGTACTGGTTGCTGAACAGACTTCCGAAACTATATTTGGGGAGTGGTCAATGGCGTTCCGCAATCTTACCAACAAACAGATTCATGAGATTCCTGGATTTAGTCGGTTTATGGAGCGCACGGAGCGCACCTTGATCGAGGAAAACTTTAAAAATGATCCAACGGGTTGCTGGGATTTGCTGAAATTTTTCCGAGAAACAAGTCGGTAAGCATTAAACAGCAATATCCCAGTCAACATTTTAAGAGTTATTTAACATATTATCCAAAGCGTGCTTAGCCAAGCGGGCTTCTTCAACGGGAACACTGATACGATTAATAACATGACCTGCAGCCAGATTCTCAAGTACCCAGGCTAAATGCTGGGGATCTGTTCTAAACATGGTTGAGCACATACACAAGGTAGGGGACATAAAATGTACATTCTTGCCCTGCCCTTTACACTCATCATGTAAACGATTAACCAGATTTAATTCAGTCGCAACCAACCAACGGGTGTTTGGCTCTGCTTCACGCACCGTTTTTAAAATGTATTCTGTTGAACCCACATACTCGGCTTTCTCACAGACTTCAAAACAGGCTTCTGGATGAGAAATAACTTTAGTTTCAGGAAAACGCTCAAGAAAGCTATCAATGTGCTCAGGTTTAAAGACCTGATGAACCGAACAATAACCGTTCCAGAGAATAATCCTGGCATTACGAATTTGCTCATCCGTCAAGCCACCCTTGGGTTTATTAAAATCCCAGGCGACCATTTCATCTAAGGGCAAGCCCATTCGATGACCGGTATTGCGTCCTAAATGTTGATCGGGAAAAAACAAGACCTTAGGGCGTTTTGCAAAACTCCATTCTAATATCTTTTGGGCATTGGAAGAAGTACAAACAATACCATCATGTTCACCACAAAATGCTTTCAGGTCAGCTGCAGAGTTGATATAAGTGACCGGTGTCACTTCATTTTCAACATCAATGATTTCAGCTAACTCTTTCCAGCATTTCTGCACTTTGATCAGATTAGCCATATCAGCCATAGAACAACCCGCCGCCAAATCAGGCAAGATAGCAATCTGTTCAGGGCGAGATAAGATATCTGCAACCTCTGCCATAAAATGCACACCACAAAAGACGATATACTCAGCTTCTGATTGTGCTGCATCTCTGGATAACTTTAAGGAGTCTCCAGAAAAGTCCGCATGTTTAAATACTTCGTCGCGTTGATAATGATGTCCTAAGACCACACAACGCTTACCTAGCTTGGCTTTTGCTGAAATAATGCGGGCATCGCATTCTTCATCATCGAGTAAGGCATAATCCTGGATGGGAAAAGGAGTTGAAGTCATTTATTTACCACTCATTTAGTCTTGCTTAGGTTTTTCTTTGCCAGCTGGTTTAATTAAACGAATACCTAACTCTTTCAATTGTTCATCAGTGACGACAGCAGGCGCACTTACTAATGGACACGCGGCTGATTGAGTTTTAGGGAACGCAATCACATCACGAATAGAAGTTGAACCGGTCATCAACATCACTAAACGATCTAAACCAAAGGCTAAACCACCGTGTGGAGGCGCACCGTATTTTAAGGCGTCTAACAGGAAGCCGAACTTCTCTCTGGCTTCTTCTTCACCAATACCTAAAATCTCAAACACCGTTTGTTGCATTGAGGTACGGTTAATACGGATAGAACCACCACCCACTTCAGTGCCGTTTAAAACTAAATCGTAAGCGCGTGATAACGCGGCACCTGGATTTGCAACCAGGTCTTCAACTGAACAGCTAGGCGCAGTAAATGGATGATGAATTGCATTAAAGCGACCGGCTTTTTCATCCCAATCAAACATTGGGAAATCAACCACCCAAACAGGTTTCCATTCACCTTGTAATAAATTAAGGTCATGACCCAATTTAACACGCAATGCACCCATGGCTTCGTTAACAATACTGGCTTTGTCCGCACCAAAGAAGATTAAATCACCCGTTTGTGCGCCTGTTTTAGCTAATACGTTATCCCAAACTTCTTTAGGGGCAAATTTAACAATCGGTGATTGCAAGCCATCAAGACCTGCAGACAGATCATTAACTTTAATGTAAGCCAAGCCTCGAGCACCATAAATACTGACGTATTTGGTTAAATCATCAATCTCTTTACGGCTTAAATCGCCCGCATTAGGTACACGCATAGCGACAACACGACCTTTAGGATCATTCGCTGGTGCAGAGAAGACTTTAAAGTCAACAGCCTTCATGTCGTCAGCAATATCAACCAACTCTAAAGGGATACGTAAATCAGGGCGATCAATACCATAACGAGAAATCGCTTCCTGATAACTCATCCGTGGGAATTCTGCTCCCAAATCAACATCAATCACTTTCGCAAATAACTGACGAATCATTTCTTCCATGATGTTCATGATTTCGTGCTCATCCATAAAGGATGTTTCGATATCTAACTGGGTAAATTCAGGCTGTCTATCGGCACGTAAGTCTTCATCACGGAAGCAGCGAACTACTTGATAATAACGATCCATACCCGCAATCATCAACATTTGTTTATACAATTGTGGCGATTGTGGCAAAGCAAAGAATGAATTCTCGTGTGTACGACTGGGTACTATGTAATCACGTGCGCCTTCTGGGGTCGCTTTAGTTAAGTAAGGTGTTTCAATTTCAAAAAACTCGTTATCATCCAGGAAGTTTCTTAAAATACGGGTGACATCACGACGTACTTTCATTTTTTCTTGCATCGCAACACGACGCAAATCAATGTAACGGTAACGTAAGCGAAGTTCTTCGTTAACTTCTATGTCACTTTCTACTGGGAAAGGCGGCGTTTCTGATTCATTTAAGACTTCAATATCTTTAGCTAAAATCTCAATGGCTCCCGAATGCATGTTTTTATTGACTGTCCCTTCTGGACGATCACGCACAATACCCGTAATTTTTAATACATATTCACTGCGGACATGCTCAGCAATAGCAAATGTATCTTCTACGTCGGGATCAACCACAACCTGCACCAAACCAGCACGGTCTCTAAGGTCAATAAAGATAACGCCACCATGATCACGGCGTCTATGCACCCAACCACAAATTGATACAGTTTCGCCTAACTGTTGTGTATTTAATTCTCCGCACTTGTGAGTACGCATAGATATTCCCTGTATATTTAAAAAATTGTTTATTTAATCAAATGAGGTGTGTAAAGCAAGATCAATTTCCAATCCTGCTTTTACACTTTAACTTTTAATCGCTTTTGCAACCACTCGCTGGGCAGCTACTTACTTTAGGTGTGCAAGGCACTGAAGCCTCGCCTGCTACATTTTTCTTTGCGCCACTCTTAAAATCAGTTTCATACCAGCCATTGCCTTTTAATCTAAAACCAGCGGCTGAAATCTTTTTCATTAATTCCGGCTTCGTGCAAGCAGGGCAGATCACTAAAGGGTCTGCACCCAGCTTTTGTAAAGCTTCATGTTCATGACCACAAGATTGACATTGATATTCGTAAATTGGCATTACCACTCCGACAACAACTAAAAATAATAACTACTATAAGGACTGTATTTAGTTTTTCCAAGTACTTACTATAGAATAACTGTTTATTTTACAGATTCAGCGCTAACAATGAAAACATTAACACTAACTCGCCCCGATGACTGGCATTTACATGTGCGTAATAATGCTATTTTAAAAACCGTCTTACCTCATACAGCCAAGCAATTCGCACGTGCGATTATTATGCCGAATCTTAAGCCGCCAGTAACGACAGTTGAGCAAGCATTGACTTATCGGGAAGAGATTTTACAGGCTATCCCCGATAGTAAAAACTTTACGCCGTTAATGACCTTATACCTGACCGCTGCTACGCCACTTTCTGAGATAAAGAAAGCCGCAGCATCGGCTCATGTTTATGCTTTTAAATTATACCCAGCCGGTGCTACCACTAACTCAGACGCGGGTGTTTCTGATATTAAAGCGATTTATCCTTTGCTGGCAGAACTCGAAAAGCAAGACATCCCTTTATTAATCCACGGTGAAGTGACGCGTGAAGATTGTGATATTTTTGATAGAGAACGTGAGTTTGTTGATACCAGTTTAACTCAAATAACCACTAACTTCCCTGGCTTACGTATTGTTCTTGAACACCTAACTACTTCTGAAGCGGTAGATTTTGTTCAGGCATCAGGCAAAAACATTGCCGCAACGATTACCCCACAACATCTTTTGTATAACAGGAATGCCCTACTCGCAGGCGGTATACGCCCCCATTATTATTGCTTACCCATACTTAAACGAGAACGTCATCGTCTAGCACTCGTTGCCGCAGCAACCAGTGGTAATCCAAAGTTCTTTTTAGGTACCGATAGCGCCCCTCATTTAACTTCATTAAAAGAAACAACCTGCGGTTGTGCCGGTTGTTTTAGCGCTCATGCAGCGATAGAGCTTTATGCGGAAGCCTTTGAACAAGCAGACGCACTTGATAAACTGGAAGGGTTCGCCAGCTTTTATGGTGCTGACTTTTATCGCTTACCCAGAAATACCTCAACCATAACTTTAAATAGAACAAACTGGACAGTGCCTTTAAGTTATGGAGACAGCGAAACACCGATTACCCCAATTAAAGCGGGTGAAGAACTCAATTGGAAGTTACAGTAATCAATAAAAATATTACCGCTCTTTAATCATTTTAAGCGTAAGATGCTCTACCTTTTCGATCATCCAAGGATATAAACAAACAAATGGACACACCTGCAATTCCTTTAAATCAACGCTTCAGAGGCTATCTTCCGGTCGTTATCGATATAGAAACCGCCGGCTTTAATCCCAAAAAGAATGCTTTATTGGAAATTGCTGCGGTTATTGTAGAATATAATAGTCTCAATGAACTGGAAATTACCGAGCGCTATACCACACATGTGGTTCCTTTTAAAAACGCTGAACTAGACCCGGCTGCCCTTAAATTTAATGGGATAGATCCGTACCATCCTTTTCGGATGGCTATTGAAGAAAAAGAGGCGCTGGACATGCTCTTTAAACCCATCAAACAGGCCGTAAAGCGGAACAATTGCACAAGAGCCATATTGGTGGGGCATAATCCGGCTTTTGACATTGCCTTTTTAAACGCAGCGATTCATCGAACACAATCAAAACGTAGTCCGTTTCACCCGTTTAGTACTTTCGATACAGCAACACTGGGGGGGTTAGCTTATCAACAGACCGTACTAGCCAAGATTGCCCAAACCGCCGGTTTAGAATGGGATAACGATAAAGCACATTCTGCCTTATATGATGCAGAAAAAACTGCCGAACTGTTTTGCCTGATTGTTAACCGCTGGAAAAAACTGGCAGAAATGGATCACTAACAGCCAAAAACTTACGGATGACAAAGACCCTTTTCGGATAAAACAATCAGGCTCCGAAACATCTCCAGTCATCCGTATAAGCTCTATTACTCTGCGATACCACCCACCGCAGTTAATAGATCCACTAATTTACCTTTTTTATACAAATCAATAACGATGTCACAACCACCCACTAACTCACCTTTAATATAGAGTTGAGGATAGGTCGGCCAGTGTGAATACGCTTTAAGCGCTTCACGCAACTCAGGTTCTTCAAAAATATTAACCGAAGCATATTTTGCGTGACAGGCTTCCAGTACCTGAACTGTCTGACCAGAAAAGCCACACTGTGGAAAGTCGGGCGTGCCTTTCATGTACAAAATAACCGGGTTACTTTCAAGTTGTTCTTTAATTCTTTCTATAACGCTCATATTGGATAATCACTCAATTAAATTAAATTTAGCCCAATTCTATCAACATTGTGCTATTTAAAAAAGCAAATCTTATCATCCATCACTTGCCTGTTAGTAAATTGAATCTTATAATCGACTATTTTTTTAACAGGTAGCAGATTACTATTTGTTTTATTGATTGCAGGCAAGAATCATGACTAGCCATATAATGCCAACATACGGACGTTTACCCGTCACTTTTGAACGGGGCGAAGGTATGTGGTTATTCGATGAAAATAACAAACGGTATCTGGATGCGTTATCCGGTATCGCCGTGTGTAATTTAGGGCACGCCCATCCAGCCGTGCATGAAGCCATCTGCACGCAAAGCGGAAAACTGTTACATACCTCCAATCTCTATACCATTGCCAATCAAGAATTACTGGCCGACAAACTAACAGAAAAAGCCGGCATGGATAATGTCTTTTTCTGTAACTCAGGCGCAGAAGCCAATGAAGCCGCCATTAAATTAGCGCGTAAATACGGTCACTCAAAAGGTATTGAAAATCCAGCAATTATTGTCATGGAAAAAAGTTTTCATGGCCGTACTTTAGCCACCTTAAGCGCGACCGGCAATAGCAAAGTGCAACAAGGCTTTGCCCCCTTGGTTGAAGGTTTCGTCAGAGTCCCTTACAACGACATAAGCGCTATAGAACTCGCGCTTGAAAGCAATAAAAATATAGTCGCTGTCCTGGTTGAACCGATACAGGGTGAAGGTGGCGTCAATATTCCGGCCTCTGATTATCTTAACAAACTAAGAGGCCTGTGTGATCAGCATGAAATTCTGATGATGCTCGATGAAATCCAGTGTGGCATCGGTCGAACCGGTAAGTTTCTGGCTTTTCAACACAACGCGATTCTTCCTGATGTCTGTACACTGGCTAAAGCCTTGGGCAATGGCGTTCCTATTGGTGCTTGCCTTGCTAGAGGAAAAGCGGCTGAATTACTGACTGCTGGTGCCCACGGCTCAACCTTTGGTGGCAATCCTTTAGCCTGTAGCGCTGCTTTAGCGGTATTAGCGACCCTGGATAAAGAAAATCTGATTGAGGCGGCACAAACAAAAGGTGATGCCATTCATGCTGGTTTTACCGCTAGCCTTAACAATAATAAACATATTGTTAATATTCGTAATAAAGGACTCATGATAGGCATTGAGTTTGATAAACCCTGTACAGAGTTAGTCAAACTAGCCCTAGAAAAACAGCTATTAATTAACGTAACAAACGAAACGACGATCCGTTTGTTACCGCCATTAATTATCGACAACGAGCAAATCCAACTACTTATTAACACATTGACAGCCATTATTAATGACTACACAGGACAAACTGCTTAAATAACACCATGATGAAACCTAGACATTTCACTAGCCTACTTGACTTATCGAGTGAAGAATTAAAACAAATAATCACTAGAGCTATCGAACTTAAAAATAAGCGTGACCCGAATTATCAGCCCTTGAAAGGCCAGATATTGGCTATGATATTTGAAAAATCCTCAACACGTACCCGTATCTCTTTTGAAGCAGGGATGGTTCATTTTGGTGGTAGCGCTTTATTTTTATCACCCCGGGATACTCAATTAGGTCGAGGTGAACCCTTACAGGACAGTGCCAAAGTTATTTCAAGTATGGTCGACTGCATCATGCTAAGAACCAATAAGCACGAAACAGTCACTACTTTTGCTCAGCACTCAAGCGTACCGGTTATTAATGGTTTAACTGATGAGCAACATCCTTGCCAGTTACTCGCAGATATGCAGACTTTTTTTGAATATCGAGGCGATATTAAAGGTAAAACAGTGGCCTGGATAGGTGACGGCAATAATATGTGCAATTCCTATATCCATGCGGCTATGCAACTGGATTTTACTTTAAATATTGCCTGCCCCCCCGGCTATTTTCCGCAACAAGCTTATATTGAAACCGCAGGTAAGCACGTTAAGCTTTTTGATTCTGCTATAGAAGCCGCAAAAGATAGTGCTCTAATTGCTACCGATGTTTGGACGAGTATGGGTCAGGAAGATGAGCAAGCCATTCGGGAATTAGCCTTTAGAGATTATCAGATTAACTCGGCTATCATGAGTGCTGCCCAAAGTGACGCACTCTTTATGCACTGTCTTCCGGCTCACCGTGGCGAAGAAGTTACGTCTGAGGTGATTGATGGTTCTCAAAGTGTTGTTTTTCCTGAGGCTGAAAATCGTTTACATGCCCAAAAAGCTTTACTTGAATTTCTTCTTTGCTAGAAAGAACCTTAAATCCCACGCCACTAACTAACTATTTTTACTACCCCTATCCGTGAAGAAATTACTCAGTTCTTTTTTTATCTTGATATTGACATTAGGTTCAGTCAATGCTGAAACACTCTATGTTAATGATAATCAGAATGTAACGTTAAAAAACGCCCCTACCCCTAATGGCAAAGCATTAAAAGTGCTATCAACTGGTACACCGCTAAAGGTTATTGAAAAAAAAGGAAACCCAGATTCTATTAAGGTGCGTCTTAGTGACGGAACGGAAGGTTACATTAAATCACGCTCCACCACGACTAAAGCCCCCACCACAGGCGTTAAAGATAGTACGGATAAAACGGTCGGTCAACTACAACCTGATAACGCTACACTGAGCACTGATCTCAATAATCTTAACGAAACCATAGCCCCCGAATCGTCCTTAGAAAAAGCCTTATTAGCTGAACGAGATCAATTGACCAGAGAACTTAGCGAGTTAAAAAAAACCGCCGCCAGTTCAATCCAATTAAAAAATGAGCGCGATGAACTTCAACAACGTGTAGTGAGTGTTGAGAGAGACCTACAACAGTTTAAACTTGAAAATCAGGCCTTGAAAAATACGGATAATCAAGATTGGTTTTTATACGGCGGCATGTTATCGCTTGCGGGTGTTTTATTGGGTTCTATTCTAAATAAGCTGGGTGGGCGACGCAAGAGTAGTTGGGATTCATTTTAAGCTGAACCTTTGTGGCAATGACTAAAAAAACCGGGGCTACCAACTTTAGATGCCCCTCTAGTTACACACAAATCTTGATTTCGATTGTAATCATTATTATGGTATTGATGAGCAGGGGGTAAAGTCAGCCCCTACGGTATAATTTATGTTGACAGCTTAATAAAATTATCCACTGTGTTGTGACACAACCGGTATAGTCAGTGAACGACTTAAATTCTCTGGTAGCTTGGACATAAAAAAGCCCCGACTGTTTAAAACAGCCGAGGCTTTTATTGGTATGACTTAAAGCAATCAGGCTTTAAGACACATGATTACATCAATAGCCGCCCAAACCGCCGCCTTGATGTGGATCAAACGAAGGAGCGCCTTTATCTTCACTAGGACTATCAGCAATCATAACTTCCGTCGTCAACAATAAACCAGCAACAGACGCTGCATTTTGCAGTGCTGTGCGGGTTACTTTTGCAGGATCCAAAATACCCAGCTCGATCATGTCGCCGTATTCGCCTGTTGCTGCGTTGTATCCGAAGTTGCCTGTACCTTTCAGTACTTCGTTGAAAATAACGGAAGGTTCATCACCTGCGTTAGCAACGATTTGACGTAAAGGCTCTTCGATAGCGCGACGCAGGATGTTGATACCTACGGTTTGATCGTGATTGATACCTTCTAATCCAACCAAAGATGATAACGCACGAACCAGAGCAGTACCACCACCAGCCACTACACCTTCTTCAACCGCTGCACGAGTTGAATGCAATGCATCTTCAACACGGGCTTTCTTTTCTTTCATTTCAATTTCAGTTGCAGCACCTACTTTAATAACAGCAACACCACCTGCCAGTTTAGCCAGACGCTCCTGTAATTTTTCTTTATCGTAATCAGAAGTGGCTTCTTCGGCTTGTGCACGAATTTGAGCTACACGACCTTTGATTTGCTCTTCAGAACCCGCACCATCAATGATAGTGGTGTTTTCTTTAGTGATTTGAACGCGCTTAGCAGTACCTAATTGCGCCAATTCAGCTTTTTCCAGGCTTAATCCCACTTCTTCAGAAATAACAACGCCACCCGTCAATACCGCAATGTCTTCCAGCATGGCTTTACGACGATCACCGAAACCAGGTGCTTTAACTGCAGCCACTTTAACGATACCACGAATCGTGTTAACCACTAAAGTGGCTAAAGCTTCGCCTTCAACATCTTCAGCAACAATCAATAATGGACGACCTGATTTTGCTACGCCTTCTAAGATAGGTAACAATTCACGGATGTTAGAAATCTTCTTTTCGAAGATCAAGATGAAAGGATCATCTAATTCAACACTCATGTTTTCTTGTTTGTTGATAAAGTATGGTGACAAATAGCCACGATCAAACTGCATACCTTCCACTACGTCCAGTGAGTTATCTAAGCCTGAACCTTCTTCAACCGTGATAACGCCTTCTTTGCCGACTTTTTCCATCGCTTCAGCAATGATTTTGCCGACTGACTCATCAGAGTTCGCTGAAATTGTACCCACTTGAGCGATTGCTTTATTGTCAGCACAAGGCGTCGCAGAAGCGACAATCGCTGCAACCACTTTAGTGACTGCCAAATCAATACCGCGTTTCAAATCCATAGGATTCATGCCAGCGGCAACAGCTTTCAAACCTTCGTTAACAATGGATTGCGCCAATACGGTTGCAGTGGTTGTACCGTCACCCGCCACATCAGATGTGTGTGAGGCAACTTCTTTAACCAGTTGCGCACCCATGTTTTCGAATTTATCTTTTAATTCGATTTCTTTCGCAACAGAAACACCGTCTTTAGTAATGGTAGGTGCACCAAAACTTTTATCTAAAATTGCGTTACGACCTTTAGGGCCTAAAGTTACTTTTACTGCATTTGCTAAAATGTTAACACCACGCGCTAAACGAACGCGAGCGTCATCACCAAATAATACGTCTTTTGCTGCCATTTTTGTTATTCCTAACTGATATGTGTAATTATGATCTAACTAAAGGATTAAGACTAAGGGCTTACTCAATGATGCCCAGAATGTCTTCTTCACGCATAACGATAAGGTCGTCACCATCCACTTTAACTTCATTACCTGAATATTTACCAAACAATACAGTATCGCCTACTTTAACTTCTAAAGCGCGTACGGTGCCATTGTCTAATGGTTTACCATTACCGACTGCCAATACTTTACCCTGGCTTGGCTTTTCAGCAGCTGAACCCGGTAATACGATACCGCCAGCTGTTTTAGTTTCTTCTTCAAAACGTTTGACTATCACTCTATCATGTAACGGACGTATACTCATTTATATCTCCTAGTATTTAAAATAACGGGAATGTTTTATTAGCACTCACCTGTAATGAGTGCTAATGATAATGATCTTTTGCAGTCTGTCAAGTTCTTTGGCATTATCTCTACCTACTTTACATAAATAACGTGACTTATGAATGACAACCAATTACTCCGCTACAGCCGTCAAATCATGCTGCCCCAATGTGATATTGAGGGTCAACAAAAACTGCTTGCCGCTAAAGTGTTAATTGTCGGTGCCGGCGGTTTAGGCTCCCCAGCGGCTATGTATCTAGCAGCATCGGGCATCGGCAACATCACTATTTATGATAATGATGTAGTTGATTTATCCAATTTACAGCGGCAAATCGCTCATCACACCCCCGATATTGGGATTGATAAAGTAATTTCAACCCAGCAAACACTGAATAAATTAAATCCAGATGTTAAAGTGATAGCCGTTAAACAAAAACTGCTGGGTGAAACATTGGCCTTAGCGGTTGAAAAAGCAGATGTAGTGCTGGACTGTAGTGATAATTTCAGTACCCGTTTTGCCATTAATAAGGCCTGTGTGAAATATCAAACCGCGCTTGTTTCGGGTGCGGCAATACGCTTCGAAGGTCAGGTATCGGTTTTTACGCCCGGTCAAAACAACAGCCCTTGCTACAACTGCCTCTACAATAGTGACGGTGAAGAACTACAAAACTGCGCAACGAATGGCGTTATCGCGCCCATTACTGGCATCATTGGTAGCATTCAGGCTTTAGAGACGATCAAATTAATTTTAGGTACGGGTGAACTGTTAACAGGCCGATTATTACTGCTAGACGGCTTAACCATGGAATGGAGAACAATGAAGCTAAGAAAAAATCCGGCTTGCCAGACGTGTGGGGTCTAATGAAGCGCTGTAAGTCCGATTAAGAACAACTAATCCGACTTACAGCTCCCCCCACTTGCATGACTTAAAAATAAAACGTACTTCCCTGTTTATTTTTTGCCCAGCTTGCTTTTAACAAAATGAATCACTGTTTCAGCCATATCATTCACAAAAGAATGACTATCGCCATGCGGTTCAGTATCGCCAAATGGCTGAGCATTTTTATTCGTATATTTGTAAATGAAATAGCCCAACGGCGCAAATGCTGCTGTTGCAATAATCACCATGAATACAAACAATTCGAGTACACCGCCCATAGTTCCCCCTCAATAATTTTATAATATGTGTTGTTATCTTTAAAGAGTCCGAATAATACTCTTTTTCTAACCAGAAAAACATCCCTGTTAAACGCATAGCACGGCGAAACAACAATCTCACCCTCTACTGATTTTTTTCATTGCTATGGCACTCAGCGAACGGCGTGTGTTCCCCACACACTCGTGGGGATGAACCGAAAAATGCGCTTGCCCATTGACCGCTAATTCCCAGTCAGCCAGTAGATCTTCTCGATGAATTTCGATCCATGCTTGCACCATAATGATACCGTAGAACATACTAATGGCTGGCATGATTTGTTTCCCTTATCAGCTTTAGGATATTAACTAAATTTAAAATGACTTTCATTGTATCACTTAAAAACACCAAGCACCCAACCGCAATGCACTTATTCCGCCTGCTTTAAATGACTAAGGCTCCCTCCGGTCGCCCCTGCCCGGCGATCCCGCCGGGCTAAGCCTTTTCCTGACCTGACCTGACTTGATGGACCTCAGGCAAAAACGAAAGCCCACGAGGTCGCTGGCACTGACGGGCTGGAGGGCGTAGCGGTTGGACGAACGCGCCCACCTGGCGTAGTCGATCCAAGAACCGCCGCGAAGGCACCGGGGAATATCATCGCCTGTCATTGGCCCCAGTGGATCGATTTGCACTTGTTCGTCATAAGTCCGTTGACCCTCCTTACACCACTCCCAGACATTACCGTGCATTTCATACAATCCCCAAGGATTGGCAGGCAGGCTTTTGACCGGTACGGTCTTTTTACGGAATTCACCCTTCTCGTCTCCGAAATAAGGATAGTTACCGTCATAGTTAACTTGCTGCGGGTTAATGTTGGCGCCGAAACTAAACGGCGTAGTCGTACCCGCACGGCACGCATATTCCCATTCGGCTTCGCTGGGCAAATCGACTTGGCAACCTGGCAACAAACTTTGCAACCGTTCTTGCAGGCGCTTTAAAAACGCTTGCACGTTATGCCAACTGACATTCTCCACTGGCTGTTGGGGATCATCTTTAAAACTACTGGGATTATTGTCCATTACCGCCTGCCATAAGGCCTGAGTACAAGCAGAATCGGCCAGCCAGAAACCTTGATTAATAGTTACCTCGTGACGTGGTCCTTCATTTTTGAATCGTTCTGGCTCATCCTCCGGCGAACCCATCCAGAAAGTGCCAGGCTCTATCCAGCGGAAGTTTTGTACCACTGACTCACCGTTAGGTACCTCAAGCCTAAACTCAGCCCAAAGTCCAAATTCATCATCGCCCCAAGCATGAGCGAAGGGGGGTGGAAACGGGTTGGGGAAACGGGAGCTTGTGTTCATTTCGACTTGACACCCTTCCGCCCCTGGTCTGGGCTCCCTCCGGTCGCCCTGCCCGCCGGGCTTCCTGTTACCTGACCTGACTCGATGGACCTCAGGCAAAAACGAAAGCCCACGTCGTTGATGGCATCGTCGGGCTGGTAGGCGCTGCGGAAGGCCGAACGCGCCCACCTGGCGTAGCCGTCCCAAGAACCGCCGCGAAGGCACCGGGGATTATCATCGCCAGTCATTGGCCCCAGTGGATCGATTTGAGCTTGCTCATCATAAGTCCGTTGACCATCTTTACACCACTCATATACGTTGCCGTGCATTTCATACAATCCCCAAGGATTGGCAGGCAGGCTTTTTACCGGTACGGTCTTTGCGAGGTATTCACCTTTCTCGCCACCGGGATAAGGATTTTCGCCATAGTAATTAACTTGCTGCGGGTTAATGTTGGTACCGAAACTGAATGGCGACTGAGTTCCTGCACGGCACGCATATTCCCATTCGGCTTCGCTAGGTAAATCGACTTGGCAACCCGGCAACAATTCTTGTAGTCGCTGTAAAAACGCTTGAACATCGTGCCAACTGACTTGCTCCACTGGTTGCTGGGGATCATCTTTAAAACGACTGGGATTGTTGCCCATTACCGCTTGCCATAAGGCTTGAGTACAAGCAGAATCTGCCAGCCAGAAGCCACGACTAATGGTGACTTCGTGACGAGGTCCTTCATTATCGTATCGTTCCAGCTCATCCTCTGGAGAGCCCATCCAGAAAGTGCCGGGGTCGATCCAGCGTAAGGTTTGAATGAGTTCATCAGGTGCAGTAATCACACTCAAATCAGCTCGAACACCGTACTCATCCAGAACGAATCGTACCCTGGAAGCCGTATTTTCATAATCGTATGAAATATAACTAGGATGAATGTCCAAAAGTTTGATCTGACTACTTAGTTGATTCTCCACCAATTGGTATTGGCCGTTTTCTGTTAAAACTATTTTGAGTAACTGGTCGCTTGGATTGCCAGAAGCACTCCATTCGTATCCTTGCCCACAAATCGGTGCAGACCTCACCCAAATTTCTGAATGTGGCACTTTCCAACCCCAGGCAGCCGCTCCACGTGGTCTTTTTACACTGGCCAACGTTAAAACTTCTTGACTACTAATTAGCTTAATCAACGTCTGCTCCTGCAATCCGCATACGCGAAAAGGCAAGTGAGCCATTAAGAGCAAGATTCTTGATCCAGTGCTTTCGATGCGTAAACCACCTTGATCGATAGTAATTGGCTCAGACAAAGCAATTTGGTTACGTTCTGGAGGGGTAGACTGTAGCACAATACTACAGGTGACTGGATCGTTCACTAGCCAGCAGGATTGACGTTTACGGTCATCACTAACAAGATCGATTGGGTCTACCCAGTCAGGCGGCTGTTGCCAAACGCCGCGCACTTCAGCAATCACCTGCACCAGTGGCGCCAGCAACTCTATGAAATCCTTACCCATCTGATTATCAGCGCGTTGCACAATTTCCTGCGCCACGCTCCACCATACCCCCCCTTTTTGCAAACCGTCCGGTTGTTTCAAGGTAGCGGCCAGTTGACGCATAAAGGTATCTGCCTTCTGTAGTCGTTCTTGGGTTTCTTCAGAAACTTGCACCCCGTCCAATTTAGCGTGCGCATACCACAAAAGTGTTTCTTCATGATTCAACACTGCGCGTAAATGCGCGTGATGCAAATAACGCAGTCGCTCCAATTCTATATGGCACTCCTGTAAGTGCTCGGAAAAATGCGCCTGATGTTTGGCTTGTACGGCATGGCGTATATGGGCAGCAGAACCCGCTTCAACATCGGCATGACACCAAAACGCACCTTCAAGTCCAGCATTGAGCGGCGCTTTTGGATTTAAACGTCGCAGAGCCCGTAACAACGGCGGATCGACCCGACGGGTAACGGCAGCCATCGCCAATAAATCGTCCAAACCGTCGGGAACGTTCAAGCCATTACCCATTGCACGTTCTGGATGAATGCGGGCATCGGGACTCCAACGCAATAAGGTTAGCTTCTTAGGCAGCCCGGCATCGAGTTGCTCCGCTGCCAAAGGTAACAGTGCCAGTGGCTTGATTTGCGCTTGCGTCAGTTGCCGGATAAAGTCTTGCCAGGCCTGATGCGTGCTTGAGTCCCGGCCTTCCAGTAAACCTAAATCGCTGACCAGCAAAACCGGCGTATTGACAACCGGCATACGCCAAGTGTGTTTGCTTGGCAACACCCCACGACCCTGCTGTTCTTCTACCCAATCAGTCCAGTTCTGCAAAGGCCCGTGGTTGATAATACGAATAGACACACCGGATTGACCACAGGCTTTAAGCAAATTCTCGGCTAATGCATGCATGTCTTGTCGATAAGGCCACAGTCGTTTAGCAAAATCTAAAACCACTAGCCATTGAGGATGCCAACTTTTAACGTGGCAACGCGGCAAATAGCGGGGCAGTTGTTGTAGAGCTATTTGTTTTACCAAACGCTGCACATCCATACCTGCCAAGCGGTTACTTGACAAATAGTGTTTAAGCGCAGGTAACAAGCGGGCTTTGGGTACCAGGTCTTCATAGTTGACCAACCTTATTTTTGAAGGCGATTTGGCATCGGCTTCGGTAATGGGTTCATAAACGGCAGCGGTTGGGCTTGAGGATTCTGTTTGCGTTCTTTGTTCGCGTGCTTGCCGATCTACAACCAGATTAACGAACGGCATCTGTAATGGCAGTTTGAAATGACTGGTTGAGATAATCGGCTCAGGAGGTGGAGGTAAGACACCATTATCGGGCTCTTTCGGCTCGTTCGACAGGGGGCGATACTGATAACCGAATTGATGCACCCCATCGTCATCGAGCCACAGCTCCGTGCGCGGCGCTATCGCAAGCAGACGCAGTAAATCGGCTCTACCAACTTGACCGTTGGCTGATGAAGGTGCAAAAGGTTTCAAGCTTAATCAGCCTCTGACGGGGTAGCCGCTGAGGGTATCACCGGGGAACGCCCCTGATTTTGTTCCGCGTGTTTGACCAAGGCATAAGGGCTTATTTGATTCAACCAGTCTAGTTGACTTTTATGAGGCGCTTTGCCGCTTCTTGTCTGCATCAGTTCATGCAGCGCGGTGAGCAAATCTATATATTCAGCCAAGCCCACTTTGGGATAGCCCGCCTGTTCCGCAGCTTTACGATCTTCCAGAACCTGTTCGGCGGCTGTTTGGCGAGCCGCTTCTTCAATAATCAAATGGTTATGCACCTTGCCCCGCTGAATCAACCACTCAATAAACGGCTTATCATCCTTTGGTGGATTGAGATTAAGTACAGCACAGCGACGAATAAAAGCGGGTGGCAATTCGCGCTCTTCGTTGGTGGTAATAATAATCAACGGCCAGCGTTGATCGGGTGCATGAATCGTGCGATTGTTTAAAGGGGGTACGTCAAAACTGCGGTTACCCAACACATCCAACAAGGCATTGGGTAGATCGGCATCGGCTTTATCGATTTCGTCAATCAGAAGTACCGGAATACAGTCTGGGTCTTTGTCCATCTGCGCCAGTGCTTCCCAAAGCCGTCCACGCTTAACATACCGTTCATTGGTTTTGTCAAGATCCTGGATTTGTGCATCTGCCAAACGCTCAACGACATCAACGCGGTATAATAAATCCAGTGCTTCAAAGCGTGGATGAATCACTTCAACCAAGGGTTCATTTGTTTTCAGGTGCTGTGCCGCCGCTCGCGCTATTTGACTCTTACCACTCCCTGCTTCACCACGGACTAATAAGGGTCGTCGAGCAGCAAAGGCAAAAATCAGGGCATCAATTTCCGGCTTGCTCCATAGGTGACCGGCAGCTGGAAAGCGGTTGCTGGGCGTTAATGTCTCAGTTGTTTCTGGTATTAAATCGATAAACGGGTTAATGGTTTTCATAGTGGGTGGGAGCATCTACTGCACTCCTGTAATAGATGATTGGGATAAGTGTTTACTTCGAAGCTCATTAAGATCCTGCCAGAATTGTTTGATTTTCGCGGTCAAGTCTTGATAAGGCATGCCCAATACAACGGTGGCGGTATCATCCGACTGAAAAAATGTTGGTACTTTATATGTGTTTGAAATTGGAACAGCATTATCCGCTGAGATGGTATTTCCAGTCACTACCAAACATAAATTTTGCTCATGAACATCGCGTAAAGATTCTAATCTGGCATTCAAATCACTGATTTCATCTTGACTCAGTTTCTGCGAATCAAGTGCACTGAGATCGACTTTTCGATTATTTTTAAATATCGAAACATACATGGCTCGTTCAAAACTCTCTGTCACGTAATCGCCAGCCGCTGGAACATTAATCTCAAAAGCATACTCTGGGACAGGAAGGTGTGTATCGTAATCTGGCAATACTTTTAAACTACCTCCAAATAACGCAGTTGCAATAATCGCACATAATATGCGTTCATTACTGGGTACTAATACAACATAACCACTTTGTGCTGATGCAACATCAACCAAACGCAGTGCAGCAAGCAGATACAAAGCCGTAACCGCTTCAATTACATCGTGTTTGTCAGACTCATTTAAATCAGCAAAACGAACTTTGTTCAAGGCTTTACGGGAAACTAGAAACAAAGCATTAACATCTTCAGGCTTACACTGACTAAAGCGATTTATAATTTCAGTTGCATCTGCACATTTCATAAGTGCTTTCAATTCAGTCAGATAGGATTCAGAATTTTCTAATAACTCTAAAGCAAGATTCTTATGGCTTTCATAGGAATCTTGAGTAACATCAATTACACCCACTTGAGTTGTTTCAGTGCAATCCTTTGTATAGTGATCTTTGGGCTTTCTTTCATTAATAGCGAGACGTTGAAGAATCAGGGCGGCAAATTGTTCAGGTCTTTCATCGTCTAAATCGATAAAACCAGCAAGCCCAAATAAGCCTTTGCCATCCATCAGATCAAAACGACTAAGCAGAACTTTTTTTGACTGGTTTTCTTTAATCATTGAGAAGACAGCTCGCCACTCCAAGCCGCACCACTGCTTTTTCTCATAATCGCGACAAAATACAGCAACAATTAAGTCGGTATCGTTTTTGTATAGATCAGGCAGAATAAAACCAAGATCTGCATCAGCAAACTCCGCTATATGAAATTTGTCATACAAAATCTTATCTTCACCAAATCGCTTAGCCAAAATCTGTGCGGTAGCTTTGACAAACTCCCGCTTTTCTCCTGCAAAGGAAAAGGCAATACGAAATCGTTTAGTGCTGGTTTCTGAAGTCATTCACAGGCGCTCTTACGGTTAATAAATCGTTTGAAATTCTAACGTAAATCTAAACCCGCGACACTAAATATTGCTTGGTTAGTAAAACCACAAACTCAGTTGTAGTTCTATTCACATTTTAAAGGCATCGATAGAATCAGAATTCAAAAAATGCTGTCGAATTTGCAAAGAGAAGTTATGAATAATTTGGCTCATAACGCCCCAAAATACGGGTTGATCAGCGGTTTGAGTCACTAAATCCGCCGGTAAGAAACGTCTCATTTCTTTTTTAAACTCTAGTGCTACCTTGGGATCATTTTTAAGTGTCGCAGACCGTATTTCAAATAAGTTTACAAACTGTAGTGTGTCCGTTTTATGGTCTATCAGTTTTTTTGCCAGTAAATCCATTTGTGGTCTAACACCTTGTTGATGTAACCAGGCTATATCCCATAAATCACGGTTTTTAATTCGGTTTGGACGAAGTGCAAAGGCGCACAGCTTATCAGTAAAAATTTCCTCTCTACTCTCAACTTGTAAAATTAAACCACTCGTACCCATTTCAACGCCATAAGGGTTTAATAACAGCATGGGGTGTGGTTGATAACTGGGTATAGCGCACACGTCGATATTAATACGTTGGGCTGGTAAATCTTTTCTATCTGGGCGAGTCTGTACTTTTAGTTTCCAAGTATCTACGTTACCACTTTCTCGTGTAGGTTCACTTACCTGAATTTCTAGACCGTATTTAGTCATCATGTTCGTAACCAGACTTTCGGCCATAGTTATTAATCTATCTCGCTTAAAGTCAGTTCCTCCCGTAAAGTCCAAGTCTTCACTCAGTCGGTTTGAGCCATAACACGCACGTAAACAAGTCCCGCCAATAAAAGTGAGTCGACTCAATAAGCCAGACTCACTTAACACGCGCAAAATATCATGATGCAACAATTCTTTTTCGACAACTACACGTAAAGAATTTAATTCTCGTCTATTTTGTAAGGCTTCATCGACCAATTGATCAAACAAACTCATTAGCTACACTCCAATCTATTAAGTCAGTATTACGATGTGTCACTCGCATATCACGCAGGGCTTGTGGCACGGTCGCTCGCCATAACTTGCAACGGGCATCATAATAAATCAGCTTTTCTAAATCTTGAGGCTTTTGACGGGTACGCACAAACTCAATGGTTCCCCATCGACCACAAGAAATCACACTGCTACGTCCTGATGACATAACAGTAATATGATTAATGGGTATTTGAGAAATAACCCCAGCATCACTTAGTACCGTTTCTAAACTAATATAATTTAAGCAGTCAGCGCGTAATCTTGCGGCAGCATGAAATAATAAAAGTCCAGAAATAGGCGCGACTTTTTCAAAAAAATAGAGTCCTCGACACAGTCTGGTTAAGTGTTGGTCTTTACTAACACGGCATAAAAGAGTATTAAAAGCAGAATCGGTTAAATCAGGTAAAAGCGCCCTTAAATCATCAGGTGTGAAAAGATAATGTTCAGCATTCGCCAATTTATCCAGGTTTTGCATTAAACGTCGTAGAGGTTGCATGGGATTATAGTCATCATTAAGTTTCACTTAGTGTAATTTAATGGTGAGTGCTGCTCAATCATTTTATTTCCGCTGCATACTAAATTCCCTTAACTGAATGTTATTGATCTCTACACCTCTGTTATTAAGTTAAGATCTTTTGTAGAAAACGCTTATAAAACAAAGCGCCTGCTTTAAATGACTAAAGCTCCCTCCGGTCGCACTGCCCGGCGATCCCGCCGAGCTAAGCCTTTTCCTGACCTGGCTTGATGGACCTCAGGCAAAAACGAAAGCCCACGTGGGTGATGGGTAAATCTAAATCCGCGACACTAAGATAGTGCACAAAAGCTAGTCTGTCAGCAGACACGGATAGTAAATATTGATGCTGGGAGTTTGTATGACCTCCCGGGAGTAAATCTGATAAAATTAATCTTTGCACACTTTAGATATGAAGAATTAATTTAGGAGGCTGTTGCAGCAATAAAGGGTTAGGTGTTTTTTTAACGCACTCGGATAATACACAGGTATCAATTAGATAATTCATAATCCGATATCTCTACCTGTATCTTTGTTTCGTTCAAACAATAAGGCTAGCTCATCATCTAAAGACTCATCAGCCAAACAGAGTTGCTCGAAAAACGCAGGTTTTTGTTTATGCTGCTGTAAGAGAAGGTTATTATTTTTATAAGTGCTTCTTGGGCATTTTGAGCATGACTTGCAGCAATAACTTCATTGATTAATGCGTCATCTAGGGTAATTGTGGTCATGGCTTTACTCCAATTGATTACACAAATGACTATTGCAACAAGCTCTGTTTGTGTTGATTTAAGGTATTAATGAGTGGCTTTCACCTGATTTTATCATCAATGCAAGTGTAAAAGCTGTTGATTTTGTTTAGTTTGGGGAATGATGAATAAGGTGTTACCACTATAAACATCATTCCATCAATATCAAGGCTTGGTTGGAAACATCCTTCTTAATTAAAGAACTTGGCCGCGTTGATTAAGGTGTTATAAATCCCCCAACCCAAAGCCACCGCAACCATTGACCACGCTAACCAGACTAAAATAATGGGCGTGGGTGTTTCAGTCACACTCACCTCACCATAACCCACGACTTCTTCCTCAATAACATGTTCTTTGGCATGGCGTTTTTCATCAGCCAATTCACTGGCTGTCATAAACCATTTATCGGCAACTGGACGGATTAACAAGTTACAGATTAACCCGACTAACAATAAGCCCGCCAGAATCATCATGGTCTGGTTATAAACCTGCTCACGTGGCAAGCCTAAACCTAATTGATAATCCCGCATATAATTAACAATCACTGGCCCTAAAATACCCGCTGTTGCCCATGCAGTCAGTAAGCGACCGTGAATAGCCCCGACCATTTGCGTACCAAATAAATCCGCCAAATAGGCTGGAACCGTTGCAAATCCCCCACCATACATACTGAGGATCACGCAAAAGGCAGACACAAACAGCAGTTTGTTACCAGAGCCAGCAAATGTAGGAACACTAAAATACAACGAACAGCCTAATATAAAAAAGATGAAGAAGGTGGTTTTACGACCCAACCCGTCGGATAAACTTGCCCAGAAGAACCGTCCACCAATATTAAATAAGCTAAGTAGCGCCGTAAAGCCCGCAGCCACCGAGGCAATAGCCGCCAGTTGCGTCTTATCCAGTTCATTATAGGTTTTAGCGATCCCAATCAACTGCCCACCAAAAACTTCTTGTAACATCGGGGATGACATACCAATCACACCGATTCCAGCACTCACATTCATGCATAACACCCCCCATAACAGCCAGAATTGTTTAATCTTGAAGATATTACTGACATGAACGTGATGCTCTGTAATCATACGGTTGGACTTTTTAGCCGTAGAGGGCACCCAGCCCAGCGGTTTCCATCCAGAAACCGGAATCCGATAACTTAACGCACCTGACATCATAAAAAAGAAATAGATGCCTGCCATCACCATAAAGGTCTGCATAACACCGACATCGGTGGGTGTTGCAAAATATTTCATCAACCCTGTTGCCAAGGGTGAGCCAATCATTGCTCCACCACCAAAGCCCATAATAGCCATACCGGTTGCCATGCCTCGACGATCAGGAAACCACTTAATCAATGTTGATACCGGAGAAATATAACCCAAGCCTAAGCCTATGCCACCAATAACCCCCGACCCCAGCAACATGATCCAGAATTGATGCCAATAAATTCCCAGAGCTGACAGTAACATGCCTCCACACCAGCACAAAGCGCTAATAACTGCGGCTTTACGTGGCCCGACATGCTCTAACCATCCACCCCATAATGCAGCCGAGGAGCCTAAGAATACAAAAAACAGGGTATACATCCAGCCCAGGGTAGAGATTTTCCAGTCACACGTGGTCACAAAGAGTTCTTGAAAAAAGCCAACCTCAGGCCCACAGGCAATACTTTCTTTAACACCCAAAGCTTTTGACAGAGGCAACCAAAACACCGAAAAGCCATAGGCCATGCCAATACACAAATGAATAGCCAAAGCCGCTGGAGGTACCAACCAACGGTTAAAGCCCGGAGCGGCAACCGTACGCTCTTTATTTAAAAAACCGCGAAAACCTTCACTCATACCGTCTTTTCTCGTTATAAAAAATTGAATTATACTGTTCGAATTGATCACAGGAAACCTTACTAATCACCCTAACACCTTTGAAAACTACACTGCGTCATCTAAAGTAGTCTACTTAAGTTTTCCTGCGTCATCATTGAAACTCTTGTAAAATTAGATTGTCTGTGTATATTGTTAATGCTGTGCTTATCTATGGGATAGATAATAAATAGTAAGGCTTATCCCGAACCAGAACAAATTTTGTTAATTATTCACTTAAGGAATCTAACTAAAATGAAAGTAAATACTGCTATATCACGTCAAGAATCGGGTATTCTGGCGACTAATAAAGTCTTAAAAAATACTTACCTGCTATTATCAATGACCTTGATGTTCAGTGCCGTAACTGCGGGTGCTGCTATGTACTTTAATCTGCCTCCTTTCGGCATGATGGCTACCTTAGTCGGCTTTTACGGCCTGTTTTTCTTAACCGCTAAATTCAGCAACAGTGCTTTAGGCTTACTGTTTGTTTTCGCATTAACCGGTTTTATGGGCTTAACACTCGGCCCCATTTTATCGATGTATGTCAATGCCTTCAGCAATGGGCATGAGCTTATCATAATGGCTTTAGGTGGAACAGGCACCATTTTTCTAGGTCTTTCTGGCTATGCCTTAACTACCCGTAAAGACTTTAGTTATATGGGTGGCTTTCTGATGGTTGGCGTTTTGGTTGCATTTTTAGCCGGAATCGGTGCTATCGTTTTCTCTATTCCTGCACTATCACTGGCTGTATCAGCGATGTTTATCTTACTGATGTCAGGCATGATCCTGTTTCAAACCAGTCAAATCGTTAATGGGGGCGAAACTAACTACATCCTTGCGACTATTTCGCTTTATGTGTCTATCTACAATTTATTCCTAAGCCTGTTGCAAATATTAGGTGCCTTCAACGGTAGAAATTAATGATAGGGTTCAGGACATTTAACGACTAAACGTTGTTATTGTTGTTGAAATAAAAAAGGGTGTCGTAAAGACACCCTTTTTTTGTGTTATAAAACGCTATCCAGACACATCCAGACCGCTTAAGGTAATAACTCCCAAGAAGCACGATAACTGGTTTCCTTGTTATATTTTTGCCAGACAAGATCAGGACGAACGATGGGTTTTGTAGGAATCATAAAGGTCACAATATCAAACGTACCACATAAAGTCCGCCCAACCATGTGCAACAAACCCGTCATAAATCCAGCTGTTGCCGCGTAAGCCGGACCGTCAGTACGATTAGTTATGATGATGCTTTTAGGGATTTCTGCGATACCTGTCAGAGAATTGGCAAACCCATTACCTAACTTGATACCCCATTTAGCGGGATAATTATTGGATGCCGCCGTTGCAAAAGAAGACGTGAACAAGAACAGGGTAGCTATAATCAATAGTGCTTTTAAGATCTGTTTCATGGGTAACTCCATAAGAATAAAATAATTAAAAAATAGACAACATAAACGCATTCAAAAATACGACGGTACTGCATATACAGCATACCCAGAGCAACTTCCAGGCAATAGGTTATTCCTGATCATTATTAAAGTACCCATAGCGTAACAACATGCTGGGCAACAGCAATAAGTTTAATAGCGTCGAACTCACCAAGCCACCGATAATAATGGCTGCCATTGGCCCCATAATTTCACGCCCCGGATTATCACTATTAAACGCAATCGGAAACATCGCTAGAGCCGTCACCAAGGCGGTCATTAAAATAGAAGGCAAGCGCTCCTGAGCACCCAATATAACCGTATTGATATCCCAATGCAGCCCTTCAGTTTCCACTAAATGCCGATAGTGTGACAATAGCATAATACTATTACGCACCGTAATGCCAAATAAAGTGACAAAGCCAACCACAGAGCCTACTGATAAGGTCGCATTGGTCAACAGCACCGCAGCAACCCCACCCATCAGAGCAAAAGGAAAGTTAACCAGTGTCAACAAGGTATTCCGCACACTACCAATCGCCATGTAGATAAAAATCAACACACCCGCCCCCGCCAACAAAGAATGAAGAATCAACTCATTCCGAGCCTGTGCCTGTTCTATTGCTGCCCCCGTAAACTCGGGATAACTATCCGCCGACACCGGAATGTCTTTAAGCACACGGGCTTTAAGCTCAGCCATAAAACTATCCATATCCCGATTCAGCACATGACAGGTTACCGCTTGCCGACGTTGAGCGCCTTGATGCAATATATTATACCGACTGGCCGTATGACGTATCTCTGCAACCTGCTCTAATCTAACTAAGGAACCGTCCTGTGCCCTAATCGGCAATTGCCCTATTGTATCAGGTTGCTGCCTTAATTCAGGTGCTAACGCAACCGCAATATTGATAATCTTTTTACCCTGAATATGTTTACCCACGACCCGTGTTTCGTAGGCTATTTGTACCGCATTAACCACTTCTGTCGGCATAATCCCCCAAAAGTTAAGCTGATCCAGATCTAAATGAATCTGCAATAACGGTGTCGCCGGCGGTGATCGTAACTGAATATCGGTCGCCCCCGGAATGTCTCTCATTACCTGAGCCAATACGTGTGCCTGAGCATCCAGCACATTTAAATCATTTCCATACAGATTAACAACCACAGGAGCCGTATAGCCAGAAATGGTTTCATCGATTCTTTCTGTCAAAAAGGTATTGGCTTCAAAACCAATACCGGGAAAATGCGCCAGAATTTCTCTTAACTGCTCAAATATCTGTTGCTGCTGCTCACCTGATAAAGGCTCAAGTCTAACTTCATACTCACTGTAATGACTACCGTAAGTATCTGCCCCCCGCTCTGCTCGACCTGCCCATTGAGAGACGGATTGAACACCTGGAATAGCCAGAAACTGCTGAGTCAATTGGCTACCTATTCGCAACGACTCCTGTAAGGACGTGCCCGGAAGACTGGTGGTATGAATAATATAGTGCCCTTCTCGCAGTTCTGGCAAAAACTTACTATCCAGTCTGAAAAAGGTCATGACTCCGAATAAACAGACCACTAAACAACCCAGGATTAAGCCCTTAAAATACTTAAAAACAAATATCAGTAAGTGCTGATAAATGGGCTTGATAACTGTAATCAACGGCGGTTCATTACGCTGGTCAAAGGGCCGCCCCAATAACAAAAAACACAGCGCCGGAGTTAACGTTAATGCAACCAAAAGAGAGATTAAAATAGCCAAAATGTACGAATACCCCAGTGGAGCAAATAGTCGTCCCGCAACGCCATTCAGGGTTAGTAAGGGTACAAATACCAAAGCCACAATAAAACTGGCGTAAACCACCGAACTACGTACTTCTAATGAAGCCGTATAAACCACGTTAGTAACAGACAAAGGCACCCCTAGTAAACGGTTCTCGCGTAACCGCCTGAATATATTCTCAGTATCAATGATCGCATCATCAACCACCTCACCCAAGGCAATGGCTAAACCACCCAGCACCATGATATTCAGATGCACCCCGGTTTCCAATAACACAATCACCGCGCCCATTAAGGACACCGGAATCGCCAAGGCTGAAATAAAAGCGGTGCGAAAGTTAAACAAAAACAGATATAACACAATCAGTACAAATAACCCCCCTAGCAACAAATGCCCTGACAAATTAGCAATGGACCGTTCGATATAATCCGCCGGACGAAACAAATGCTCATAGAAAGTAATCGCCTCATTTTTAAAGACTGGATCAAACTCCTGTAGCATTTGCTCAACCTGTCTCGAAACCGTCAAGGTATTGGCGCCATACTGCCCGATAACCATTAAAACGATTCCTTGTTTACCCTTAATTTGTGCCGCACTGATCGGTGGTTCAGGTGCATAACGAATCGTAGAGACCTCCCCCAGGGTAATATTCCGGCCTTGCTCACGCTGCACAATAATTTTTGCGAATTGTTCAGGTGAGTTCGGTTGTCCGGTGACTTGTAAAGTAATGCGTTGGTTTTTGTTTTCAATAAAACCACCGCCCTGTATCACACTGGCTCGGGTAGCGGCCTCAATCACGTCATTAAGCGCTAAATTAAAGCGCTGCATTTGAATGGGATCAAGCTGAATTTGTAACTGCCCAACCTCCCCTCCAAATACATTAACATCTGCCACGCCTGGAATGGCCAATAAACGCGGTACCACCGTCCAATCCACTAAACTCCGTAACGCCATTAAATCTTTAGTGTCCGAGTTTAAGCCTATCGTCAATACGGTTGCTGAAGAGGATGATAAGGGAATAGCAACGGGCGTAATTCCCAAAGGTAAGTTAGCTAAAGAAATGCCTAGACGCTCACTGATTAACTGCCGGTTTCTATAGATATCAGTCTGCTCTTTAAATGTCGCCGTTATAATGGATAAGCCCTGAATAGATTCAGAGCGCACCGACTCCATACCGACTAAACCACTAATCGCGGTTTCAATCTGGCGAGTCACCAGTACCTCTACCTGTTCTGCGGATAATCCGGGCGCTTCGGTCTGAATAATCACCCGCTTGGGAGCAAACTCAGGAAAAATATCCAAACCGGCGGTGGTAAAACGATAACTGCCATACAGTAAAATAATCATAGCCAAGGCAATAACAATACCGTAAAAGCGGATAGAAAAGCGAACTAAGGTACTCAGCATTAGTAAAAATTGAAACGACGTATTGAAAGGATAATAAGGGTAACGGATTATATTATCCTATACAGTTCTTAGACGGATTGAGCTATTTTAGGAAATTTTCCTAGTCTAAACACACTATACTGCACACAATCGTAAACTTGGCTTAATGACAGGACTTTCATGACGTATTTTCTCTTTCGCAAACAATGGTTGTTGGCAGCTTTGCCGCTTATTTTAACCAGCCCTATTAATACTGCTGCTGAAGCTGAGACTGAAAATACCTCGAACCAAACATCCCCTGTTGATGTATTTGAACTTCCTGAAATTGAAGTGGTTAGCACCACTCCCGTTGGTTCGAGCGGTCTAAAATTAAAGAAGATATCGGGTAATGTTCAATCAATCGAAGACGAGACCCTTAACCGTCACGAGGCGACTTCTTTACCTGACTTTATGAATCGTCAAATGCAAAGCGTTAATATCAACGACACGCAAAACAACCCTTATCAACCCGATATTACTTATCGAGGCTTTAGTGCTTCTCCCGTTTTAGGAGCACCTATCGGGATTTCAGTGTATCAGGATGGGGTACGGGTTAATGAAGCTTTTGGAGATACCATCAATTGGGACCTAATTCCTCAAATTGCAATATCCAGCATGGAAATGATGCCTGGCTCAAACCCCTTATTTGGCTTAAATACCTTGGGTGGCGCCTTATCGCTCAGAACCAAGAGCGGCAGAAGTCATCCTGGTTTTAATGCTCAAGCCAGTGGCGGTTCTTACGGACGCCAAAATTATCAGGCTGAGGTTGGCGGCTCTCATGAGCAGTTTGATTGGTATTTTGCAGGTAATATTTTTGATGATCAAGGCTGGCGGCCTTATTCTCCATCCAGCGTGAATCAAAGCTTTGGTAAAATAGGCTGGGAGAATGATAAAACCGATATTGATTTATCGTTTACCTTTGCGGATAACAAACTTCAAGGCGTAGGACCTGTGCCACAAGACGCACTGCAACAACATTGGAGCGCCATCTATACTGCACCGGATGTCACTAAAAACACGCTCTACTTCTTTAACCTGAAAGGCAACCATTGGCTAACTGATCAATTAAAATTAAGCGGAACCACCTATAACCGGAATAATAACAGCTACAGCCTCAATTCAAATACCGGAAGCTCCGGCGGTAACTGCGACACTTATGCCGATTGTCTTGAGGGTGGATTTTCTCCGGCCACCTTTCAAGCCGCCAGAGCTAAACAAAACGGCACTGGTGTGAATCTACAATTAACCTCTGATTACAAAGTCTTAAAACACGAGAATCAATTTGTTTTCGGTGGGGGTTATAATTATGCCAAAACAGGGTATACGATTGGTACGCAGAATGCCGATTTTACGCCGACGTTTTATGAGGTCGCCAACCAACCGCTAACGACTACAGTCAATATCAACGGTGAAAACACTTACTCCAATGTTTTTGCTACTGACACCTTCTCAGTGTTTGACTGGCTACATCTCAATGCCTCGGCTAACTGGATGCAAGCACACGTACAAACCCTTGATAAAATGGGGGATGCCATTAACGGCAACAATACATTTGAACGTCTCAACCCTTCAGCCGGCTTAACCTTTAATCCCTTAGATGCATTCTCCCTTAAAACACCATTACAAGAGTTTACTACTTACTTTAATTACAATGAAGGCTTTAGGGCGCCCACTCCTGTAGAATTAACCTGCGCTGATCCGAATGCGCCTTGTACACTCCCGAATAGCTTTTTATCAGACCCCCCTTTAAAACCAGTAGTATCACATACTTTAGAAACAGGCTTACGCGGTAAATTCAGTGCAGCTCTAAAGTGGAATCTGTCCTTTTATGAAACTATCAATACTAACGACATTCTGTTCTTAAATGTGGACACTACGCGCGGCTATTTTAGTAATGTCGGCAAAACCAAACGCCAAGGCATCGAAATGGGCTTAAGTGGTTTAGCCTTAGAGAGTCTAAACTGGTATATGAGTTACGGCTTTGTAGATGCCACCTATCAGTCCAATGCCCAGTTATTTAATGGCCTGGGAGCTGAATCTGTTATTGCTGGCAATAAAATCCCCAGCATTCCAGCCAATACGCTTAAATTCGGCTCTGAATATGAACTATTTCATAACTTTTTCTTAGGTGGCGATTTACAATATGTATCCAGCCAATATTCACGGGGTGATGACACTAACAGTAGCCCACAAATCCCTGATTATGCAATTGTTAACCTCAATACGCGCTACATTATTAATAAACATGTTGAGTTCTTTGCCATGGGAAAAAATATCTTTGATAACCACTACGTATCTTTTAGCCAATTGGGACAAAACTTTTTTAATAACAATAACCCCACCCAATTTCAAGGCCCCGGCGCTCCTGCAACCGGCTATGCGGGGATTCGTGTGCATTGGAATTAAGCCCCTGTTTAAGGCATAGGCACTGTTAGTTATTAGCAATGTTCTATTTAAACTTTAAGACAGGGTTATCCACCCCAATGAGTAGATAACCCTATTGTCAATTGTACTAATTGACTAAATCAGTGGTTAAAGTCTGACTTAAACCACTAACTTTGACACCACTGCACTAAATGGCTGTAGTCCATCTTTTGTAACAGAACCCACTTGAAGCTCATAGACAGTGCCTATTATTAAATCGAAAATATCGACACTGCTTTGAGTGGTATTATGAGTCACCCATACAGTAGTTCCGGCCACACGAATCTGCCACACATAAGCACCTGCATTGTCGGTGGGATTACATCTTCCGTGGATACTACCGGGGTAGACGCCATCAGTGACCGTAAACGCTTCTCTAGCAGGAACGCTGGGTTGCTTACACTCCGCAAAACCACTACTCAAGATAGTAGTTTCATCGCCATCAGCCATTCTATCAACATATTTTGCTAGAATACTGAATTTGGCATTAACCACTTTTTCACAATCATTCCTGATGGAAATAGGCGTATGTCCACCGTCTTTAGACGCTAATATAGCTGCGTCAAAAGCGATTAAGGCATCTAACGCTTCCGCTAAAGAAACATCAGGATCGGTAAACAGAGGATTGTTTGTCATTTTAACAATAACGTTATGACAAAATGAGGCTTTATCAACAGGTGACAGCTTGATAAAGGTTGTTACGACCTTTAATTTTCTCATAAGATTCTCGGCATCCTTCATAGCGGCCTAAAAGTAGTTGACACTTTTGATGTCAATAAAAAATTAACAACAAGCTACCGTAGCCATTAAAAAACGGCCAGTGACTTTAAAGATAAACG
>QVQE01000152.1 GCA_003584865.1 Methylococcales bacterium | reverse complement strand
GAATAGTTGCCGATGATGAATATTTATTACGTGTGATCTATTCTCCTGAACACATTATAAATGGCTCTGTGATTGAATCAGCTATCTCTTTAGACGATTTAAGTACAAGAGGATTTAGTCTGGATAGGGAAATGTACCAGGATCAATCGCTTATAACTAAGCGAATAGAAATTCAATCTCAGAAAAAACCAGCAGAACGACAATCCAGTTCTATCTTTAGATTTAAATGTGGTGCCGCAAGAAGCATTCAAATAATAAATCAACATGATAATAGGGCTTTTATAGTCATTAATTCGGTATGACTGATTTGATATAAAAGCGTGGTGGCAGAGACGAGGGCGTTTTTATAATCGCCAAAGAAGGCTTTAATATCTTTTTGCAGACTGGCTTCGAGTTGTTTGTATCCTTGACATTGCCGTAAAGTTTGGCACCACTGTTGCAAAAATCGCTGGGTTGTTTGGGGTATAAAATCAACCCAAAGAGTATATACGCTATTACAAAAAACAGATTAACATCAGTTTCCCTTATAATGTCATTTACACCCCCCCTCACTTAATTCATGGAGTTAAATCTGTATGTCATTGACTATGTATCAAGCCTCTATTCCTGCATTTATACGTATGTTAGATAATTTATCTACAATCCTGGATAAAGCAGCCGCGCACGCTGAAGCAAAGAAAATTGCGCCTGCTATTTTTATTAATGCTCGCTTAACACCCGATATGTTTCCTCTAAGCCGTCAAGTGCAAATTGCTACTGATATGGTTAAAGGTTGCGCGGCTCGCTTAGCGGGTATAGAGGTTCCCAGTTATGAAGATAATGAAGCTACTTTTGCAGAGTTACAAGCACGTGTTGCCAAGACTGTCGCTTTTTTACAAAGTATTGAGGCTTCACAAATTGATGGCAGTGAAGAACGCGATATTACCGTTAAATTTGGTAGCCGGGAGTTTAAGTTTTTAGGCCAAGCTTACTTAGTTGATTTTGTAATTCCTAACTTTCATTTTCATTTGACCTGTACCTACGCAATTCTTCGCCATAATGGAGTCGATGTAGGAAAAATGGATTACATAGGTAGTTTTTAACGCAGACTTATAGTTATAGTTATAACCGATATTCTACACCCTAAAAAATAAGTATTAAAAACCAGTTAATTGAATATCAATAAGATACCAATAGGGTGCTGAATATCGGTTACATATTCTAACAATGAATCATTTAATGGGTGATAGAAACTCTGAGATAAAAGATTAATGATCGTATTGATTTAACCCGTGTTGCCTGTCGTGCAAGAAATAAGGAAAGCATATATACTCTATGTTCCTATTAATACAGTTCATTAACTATGAAAATAATTCCGCATTTTATTTTTTCCATGATCTTGGTTTTAGTTAATCATGCAGTTCTGGCTGAAAAAACAAAAAACTGTACTAATTATCCCTCTGGAACTGAAAATAGATGTGTGGAAGGAAATAACCTGAGCAATAGTAAAACAGACGTATTGCAACTTTTACAAAGTTTAGTTGAACAAAAATCAATCCCTAGTATTATACCTTTCCTGAAAGATAGCGAAGCCTATGTCCGTGAAGCAGCAATTGAAGCGCTAGGGCAATTAGGTGCAAAAAAAGCTATCCCCAGCATTATTCCTCGTATGCAAGATACGGATAGCGCTGTACGGAATAAAGCAATTAATGTCTTAGTGCAATTCCATGCAAGAGAAGCCATTCCAAGCATTATTTCTCTACTACATGAAAAAGACAGCAGTATCCGCACCAGAGCCATGCAGGTTTTATTGCAATTAGATGCTAGAGAAGCGATTCCCGGCATTATCCTACTATTAAACGATGATGAAAGCAGCGTACGTTTGGCGGCTATGAACACGTTATCTGAATTTCGGGCAAATGAGGCTATCCCTGGTATTACAGAACTTTTGGAAGATAATGAAAGTGCTATTCGTATTCGAGCGATGGAGATGCTGGAGCTATTGCAAGGAAAAAAGGCATTTCCCGGTATTATGTCTCTGTTAAACGATCAGGATGATAATGTACGTTTAAGAGCTATGAAGGTATTACAGAATTTAGACGCACAAAGAGCGGTGCCAAGTATTATGTTTTTTTTGAATGATTCAAATGTAAAATTACGTCTTTCTGCGATAGATCTGTTGCGCAAAGCACAGGCAAAAGAAGCGGCTCCCGGACTTGTTCCGCTGTTGAAAGATTCCAATCCTGATATACGCAGTAACACGATCGCAGCTTTAGAGGATCTTCAGGGAGAAAAATCAATTTCCAGAATTACTCCACTTTTAAATGATATTGTTGCCAGTGTGCGTATTCAGGCGATAAATTCGTTATACCATTTGCAAGAAAAAACATTGACCCCTTACGTTGTTACCTTGTTAAATGATAGTGATGTCCAGGTAAGAATCCGGGCATTGGAAATATTGACGAAACTGCAAGAAGACAATTTATTACGCAATAAAGGTGAAGTAATTTCTAATGTCTTGCCACTTTTGAAAGACACCAATAAAAATATACGCACTGTAGCGATTACAACATTAAATGTTTTGCAGGCAAAAGAAGCGACGCCAAAAATTATTTCTCTTTTACAAGATAAAGACGTTAATGTGCGCCTCGTGGCGATAGCAGCCGTGGCAAAATTAGAGGCTAAGGAAGCAATTCCATCGCTGGTGTTTCTTTTAAAAAATTATAACCCAAAGATACGGATAGGTGCCATGAATGCGCTGCTAGATTTACAGGGTACGGATGCCATCCATACTATCGCTCCTCTTTTAGAGGATAAAACAATTGAGGTCAGTACGGCAACTGCAGAAAGGTTGGCACAGATACAGGATCCTCTATTAACACTATTGATTAATAAAACTTTTCTCCTGATAATGGTGGCTTGTCCTTTATTGGCATTTTTCCCCTTGTTTCTCAAGGGGAAAAAGTTTTATGTAAGTATTGGGGTCTTAATCGTCTCTGTCTTCTGTTTTAGATATTTGGCTAGTATTACCCCTTATTATCCGCAGTTTAAAGAAGGATCTACATGGGGAGGTATCTTCCAGTGGGGGGTATTGGTGGCTTTTGGTATTACACTGTTTCTAAAAGTGATTTGGTATGTCGTAACTATTGTGTTTAAGCGTTCACCCACTGTGGATAGGCAGAATAAAAGTGCGAGATACAATTAAGCATTTGATTAATCTGTAGGTAAATTTTGTTTGATTCTCCGTTAAATGTTTTATTTTGAAGCGCCGTATAGTGTGCGGTATAAGGTTTAATACATGTCTAATCGTTATGTAGTTAGTTTAATCGCCAGCTGTATGTTGGCAGGATGTACATCGACTCGGCAAATTGCAATTGATTATCCATCGAGTCAAAATAATAATGATCCGCAGTCTGTACAATCTACTCAGTTGCATCAATTCCAGTCTTTACCGGGTTTTGAAGTGATTGACGGAGATGATTATTATGTGCGGTTAATTTCTGAATTCAATTTTAAAGGCGATAACGTATTAAAGGCGGGTTGTAATAATATGACCCCTTCTTATGAGAAAGGGGATTTGTCTTCTTCTTTGGTTTTTACTATTCGTAATGAGGTTCTTAAGTTTAATAATGAGGTGCCGGGGTTTGTGTATAAGGCGTCTTCCGGGAAATGTAATTTTAAATTTGACGCTAAGAAAACAATTTTGACGCCTTGGATACGTTTGGATTCGGGTAAAGCAACCGATGTTGATTACAGTTTTATATCCAGCGCTAATAGTGATATGGATGTTTCAGGTTTAACCAATGATGTCACTGCGGCAAGTAATTTATTAGCCTTAACGGGTGTGGGAATGGGCGTTGCCGTCGTTGGACAGTTTGCTGGTCAGTTGGTAAAAACAACCCCCTTATCTACAGCGAGTAAAACAACTGTCAAAAATAGTTCAGAGTCTCATTCATTGCCCCCATTGGTTGATTTCTCGGGAAAAACAGGTGTGCTTAATCAAACCTTGTTTAAAGTGTATGCCGTAGCTGAAGGTGGGGTTAATATTTTTGGCGCGGATACTCAGCCACTAGGGGAGTTAAAGATTTTTCCGGAGCTTATTCCTTCCTTGTTGTTAAAGAGTTCTGCGAATGGGGTTCCTGATGCGAGAGATTTAACGTTTGATGAGATTAGTTATTCGCCTATTAAGTCAGCATCCGGTGAAGTTAAGCTGTTACAAATGATTGAAGATTCAAAGCATCCAGCAAAACCAAATTTAAAACCTGATTGGGCTAATTACGCTGAGGTGGATAATAATTGCCGAAAAATAAAGCTAGTGTTGAAAGATTTGGGTTTTAATAAGTTTGATCGTAATGCCTTTCTTTATTATTTCTTAACAAATAGTAATGATTGGAAAAATTATAATCTGTCTCCCCAGAAAGTTCAGAATGCCGAAATTTCTACGAACGTAATGGCGGGTTATCAGGCTAAAAACTTTAGTTCGTGTTTAGCAACAGAAGATTATACGGTGATGAAATTAATGGGGTTATCTGTTAACTCTCAAATTGATTGGCAGCAAATGGAATCGATTAGTCAGAAAAAAGAGCAGTTACTATCTCCGCTTAAATCGATTGAACGGCAACTGATTTCAGTTCTTAATAATCCTAGCAAGGTTGAAATGGAGCAACAGTTGTATCCATTGTTGGCAACCACTAAAAATGGTGATGGAACTGTGTTGTTGCAAAATCATTTAGGCGATTTTGGTTTAGAGAAATTATTATCACCACCAATGGTTGAGCCAGTTACACCACCTGTAATCAACTCTTCGTTGCTATCAGGTTCACCTTCAGGGGGTACTTCAGTACCTGCGCCTGCGTCAGAAACTAGTCAGGCGGCAATCCCAGTGGTTTCTGTACCAATAACTATTCCTGGTGAGGGGCTTATCGTAACAGCACGTCAGTTAGTACAAGTTATTACGGGATTGGCATTTAATGAGTTTAGTTGTGCGCGTTTAGCACCTGATCAACAGGGGCAGCCGATTGCTAACGCTGGTTTTGTGTTGTTTACCACTAAACCAAACAGCCCTAGAGCGAAAGGGGGAGCCATTGAGTTTGAATTTTCAAGTGGAAAAATTAACCGAATTGCTTTTCAGTTGCCTACTTATAGGGATTTCGAGCAAGGGGTGCTTGATCATTCGGTGAGTGGTGATTGTCGAATTGGGGCATCTTTTATAAGTAAATTACATTAAGTTTGACTATTAGTCATAATTAATCCATACTTTTCATGCGGTTTAAAATTAAAACTGCTACGACAAAAATAACAACAGGAGAATAAATCATGGCTTTAATTACGTGGACAGCTGATCAATACGGCACTAATGTTGGATTTGCTGACGAAGAACATCAAATTTTATTTGATAAGCTGAATAAGTTATATGACTTGGCAGTCGGTGGTGCCGAACGCGCAGCAATTGGTACACAATTGGATGATTTGATCGCTTATGTGGTAGGTCATTTTGATCATGAAGAAAAAGAAATGATGGTTAAGAGCTACTCTGCTTATGATGCTCATAAAGCAGAACATGTGGCTTTAGTTGGAATATGTGGCGGTTTACAGACCAAATTCCATGCAGGTGAGGCAGAAGTGACCGAAGAAGTGGGGCAACTCGTTAAAGGATGGTTAGATCATCATATCCCTACTTTCGATAAAGCGTATGCGGAAGCATTAAACAGTTGACATAAATCGTTTATTGACTTAAAAAAGCTTGTGACAAAATAAAGTCACAAGCTTTTTTTTTGCGTTAAATTAAAATCATAAAAGGACATCTAGTATAGATAAGCGTCATGGGTTAAAATCTATGCGTTTTTTGTGATATTTGTCGTACGCAGAAATTAAGATAACAACAGTGTCTTGAAATTATGAGGCGATTTAGCATTTGCAAGAATTTATAACTACTATCGAAGAGGCTGCTCCGTGAACAAAGCAAAGCAACTATTCGCAGGTCTGATCCTACTGGCTTTAGGGCTAGGAACAGCGCATGCGGACTATACGCTCAATTTAATGAAAGGGGTCACAAAAGTCAGTAATGACATTTATGATCTGCATATGCTGATTCTGTGGATTTGCGTATTTATAGGCATTGGTGTGTTTGGTGCCATGTTTTATTCGATTTACCATCATCGTAAATCAAAAGGATATGTCGCAGCTCAATTTCATGAGAACACTACTGTCGAAATTATCTGGACTATTATTCCGACGCTGATTTTGATTGGCATGGCGATTCCAGCAACAAAAACCATGTTGGAATTAAATGATGTTGAAAAGTCTGACATGACGATTCAAGTGACGGGTCGTCAATGGTATTGGGATTATAAATATCTGGATAATGACATTCATTTTGAAAGTCATTTAGATGAAGCCAGTGAAAAGGTACACAGAACGGTGGGTGCTGATCCGCGTTCAGTGCCTCACTACTTATTGAATGTTGATAAACCACTGGTTATTCCTGTCAAGAAAAAAGTCCGTTTTGTGTTAACCTCAATGGATGTTATTCATTCTTGGTGGGTACCTGATTTCGGTTGGAAAAAAGATGCTAATCCTGGTTTTATTAATGAAGCATCGACTTATGTAGAAAAACCGGGTACTTATCGCGGTCAATGTACCGAGTTATGTGGTCGGGATCATGGTTTTATGCCTATCGTAGTGATTGCCATGGAACAACCGGACTATGATGCCTGGGTTAAGAGAACTTTAGAGCTGCAAAAACAAAAGCCGGACTTGAGTGATCAATCGACTCAGCAATTGATGGCACATGGGGAATCAGTTTATTTGAAGAATTGTGTAGGCTGTCATCAAATTGGCGGTGCAGGCGTTCCGGGGTTAATTCCTGCTTTGACCGGCAGTGCAATTGTGACAGGAAAGTGGGAGTCTTTAGATGGCTTCTTACGTGCGGGCACTTCAAAAATGCCCAAATTTGACAAACTGAGTGGCAAAGAGTTTGCTGAGCTGATGACGTACGTGCGTAACAATTTGGGTAATAAAGTAGGTGATGAATTACAGCCTAAGCAAACAGCTCTTCCCGATGATGATGAATAAGCTTCAGATGTTGTTATCGACTCACTCTTTTTTAATAATTTTCGAGGTATAAAGTATGTCTGCTGTCGTAGATGAACATGATCATCATGCTGATGATCATCACGATCACGGTCCTGCTAAGGGTCTGTTAAGATGGATTACGACTACCAATCATAAAGATATTGGTACATTGTATTTATTATTTGCCTTAGCGATGTTTTTTGTCGGTGGTGCAATGGCCATGGTTATTCGGGCTGAATTATTTGAGCCAGGTTTACAGTTTGTAGATCCTGCATTTTTTAATTCAATGACCACCATGCACGCTCTAGTGATGGTATTTGGTGCAGTTATGCCTGCTTTTGTGGGTTTGGCTAACTGGCAAATTCCATTAATGATTGGTGCTGCTGATATGGCTTTACCTCGTATGAACAACATGAGTTTCTGGATGTTGGTCGCGGGCGTGTTGTTATTAGCGAGTACTTTATTTATGGAGGGAGGAGCACCCAATGGTGGTTGGACGTTGTATCCACCTTTAGTGCTGCAACCCATTACTGTAGGTAAAGCGTTACCGTTTGCTATTTTCTCGGTACATTTATTGGGTATTTCTTCGATCATGGGCGCGATCAATATTATCGCGACTATTTTCAATATGCGTGCGCCCTCTATGAAGTTGATGGATATGCCTTTGTTCGTATGGACTTGGTTGATTACTGCCTTTTTGTTAATTGCTGTTATGCCTGTATTCGCTGGCGCAGTAACCATGTTGTTGACTGATAAATTTTTCCATACTAGCTTCTTTAATGCAGCGGGTGGTGGTGACCCAGTACTTTATGAACATATATTCTGGTTCTTTGGTCATCCAGAAGTTTATATTATGATTCTGCCAACGTTTGGTGTTGCCTCTACTATTATTCCCGTATTTGCTCGTAAGCCTTTGTTTGGTTATGCTTCAATGGTATGGGCGACAGGTTCTATTGCCTTCTTGTCTTTTATCGTTTGGGCGCATCACATGTTCACGGTCGGTTTACCTCTAGCCGGTGAATTGTATTTCATGTATGCGACTATGATTATTGCGGTGCCAACCGGTGTTAAAGTATTTAACTGGACGGCGACCATGTGGAAAGGCGCGATGACCTTTGAAACCCCCATGCTGTTTTCCATTGCTTTCGTGGTGTTGTTTACCATGGGTGGTTTTACTGGCTTGATGATGTCTATTGCACCGTCTGATTTTCAATACCATGATACTTATTTTATCGTTGCCCATTTCCATTACACCTTAGTACCTGCGTCTGTCTTTATTTTGATGGCGGCGGGATACTTCTGGTTACCTAAATGGACGGGGCACATGTATAACGAGAAAATTGGTCAATTGCATTTTTGGATATCGGTTGTTTCTGTGAATGTCTTGTTTTTTCCTCAGCATTTCCTGGGCTTAGCGGGTATGCCTCGCAGAATTCCTGATTATGCGGTGCAATTTGCGGATTGGAATATGATTTCAAGTGTGGGTGGTTTTATATTTGGAGTCAGCCAATTGTTATTCTTGTATATAGTGATTGATACTATAAGAGGCGGTACTGGTGAAAAAGTATCTGACGAAGTTTGGGAAGATGCGGCTAAGCACAGCCTAGAGTGGACTTTACCATCACCACTGCCTTACCATACTTGGACTACACCGCCAACTGTTGTGCCTACCGAACATGTTTTGGACTCACACTAAGGCATAAAAGGTACATTGCCTGCTTATCTAAATAACTGGGCAATGTACCACTTAAGAATATATGACAACTAAAAATAAAAACCTGTTAACAGCCGTTATTTTGGTGGCGGTTACCTTAATTGTTTATCTGTTTGCCGTTGCGCAAGCGGTTTCGCCATGAACGATTCGGTCGGCAAGAAAAACCTTAAGTTAGCGCGAATGCTGCTTTTAATCGCGGTGGCTATGTTCGGTTTTGGTTACGCTTTAGTCCCGCTTTACGATGTGTTATGTGAATGGAAATGGATTGAGCGAGATAGACCCGATGATATTAAAAAAGTCCCTGAGGTTGCTTATAAAGTTGACATGAACCGGGAGGTTTCGGTTGAGTTCATGACCATATTGAATGAGTCAACACCGATGGAATTTCATGCAGAAAAGAAACAATTAAACGTTCATCCAGGGCAGTATTATACGGTGAATTTTTATGCTGAAAATAAAACGGATAAGGAGATTCAAGCTAGGGCAATTGCCAGTTTTACGCCAGCTGTTATCAGTCGTTATTTTGAAAAAATTGAGTGTTTCTGTTTTTCGGAACAAACGTTTAAACCCCGAGAAGCAAAAACACTGCCGATGCGTTTTGTTATTAATCCTGACATACCAGAGCAATACAAAACCATTACACTCTCATACACGTTTTTCGACAATACTGAAAAATCAGTAAAAAAATAAAAGGGGAATCTTATGTCTACGAATACCGCTTATTACATTCCGCATAAAGCGACTTGGCCCGTTATAGGTACTGCGGGTCTGGTCACTATGCTGGCTGGATTTGCAAACTATTTAAATGGTTCTTCGATTGGCCCAGCTCTAATGGTGGTAGGTTTACTTATTTTCATTACCATGCTGGTGGGTTGGTTTACTTTGCAAGCCACTGAAAGTGAAACGGGCATGTATAATCATGAGGTAGGTATTTCTTATCGTCATGGCATGATGTGGTTCATCTTTTCAGAAATCGTCTTTTTTGCGGTGTTCTTTGGTACACTTTGGTACACACGTAATTTATCAGTGCCTTGGTTAGGTGGGGGTGCGACTAAAGAATTACTGTGGCCTGCATTTGATGCAACCTGGCCAACTAATGGCCCAGGTAAAGTCGGGGGTGATTTTGAGCCGATGGGCGCATGGGGTTTACCCTTTTTGAACACGTTAATCCTGTTAACCAGTGGTGTAACCTGTACGTGGGCACATCATGGTTTGTTAGCAAATAATCGCGATCAGTTGATTAAAGGCTTGATTGCAACTGTGGCTTTGGGCTTTTTATTCGTTTCTTTTCAAGCTTTCGAATATCATGAAGCGTATACCGAGATGGGGTTAACTTTAGGCTCTGGGGTTTATGGTTCAACTTTCTTTATGTTAACAGGCTTCCATGGCTTCCATGTCTGCGTGGGTGCGATTATATTAAGTGTGGTTTTATTTCGTAGTGCCAGAGGACATTTCAAACCAGAAAACCATTTCGCATTTGAGGCCGCTGCCTGGTATTGGCACTTTGTTGACGTGGTATGGTTAGGCTTGTTTATCTTTGTTTATCTATTGTAAACTTCTAAACATCCATAAAAAAAGCGCTGCCTAAGCACAGGCGGCGCTTTTTTTTTGTCAAGAGATTGTTGCGTTACTGAGTCGCATCACTGGGTACTGGTTTTTGTAGATGTATTCTTGAACCCAGGCCATGAGGCTTAAAAAGGCCAGTGGCTACTGCTATAAAGAGAAAAATAAATAAAATAACTGAAAGCGTAATGCGAAATGTCAGTGATTTAACCGTTTTATGCGATTGCTCTTCGGTTTTATGGTTGATAAGATGAAAAAGTGCTGAGCCTAGGCTAGCAATGATAAGGATAAAAGTAATTATGACGATGCTTTGAAGAATCATGGTGGCGTTACGATTAATTGAGGGTTTGTATATTTTAGTCTTTAATAATTGCCTTAAGCACATTATTAATCGTATTAGGTCGGTGATGCGCCCTAAAACGAAAGTCAGACGTACAGCAAGCAACAGTTCGTGATGCCGAATAACAAAACCAGCCGCAGTGAAGCAGGAAGTTAATACTAAAGTTACCTATAGGTAAGTTTGGATAGGTTTAATAGAACGGATATAATAATGAAACTAAAAAAACTCCCAACGTTGGTTTACCTTTGTACAGTATCAATATTAATTGCACTGGGTATATGGCAATTAGGACGAGCTGAACAAAAAAGATCCTTCTTTGAGCAACAAAAACAAGGGTTAGCCTCATCAGAAATTCTAGAGTTGACTAGTGTGATTACTGGTGATGTTGAGTCACTTCGATATAAAAACGTTCAAGCCATTGGACATTATGATCAATCACATCAATTTTTGATAGATAATCAAGTCAGTAATGGGCGGGTCGGCTACTTTGTATTAACCCCCTTTATAATAGCAGGTCAATCGAAAGCCGTATTAGTCAATAGAGGTTGGGTGCCTTTAAATCAGGATAGATCAATTTTACCCGATATACAGATTGTAACTGAGCAAAGCCTACTCAAGGGACGGATAAATAATTTCCCTAGTGTCGGTCTCAAGTTAGCCGGTGCAGAAATACCGACGAAGGGTTGGCCTTCAGTCTTACAAGTAGTTGATGCCCGTGTATTGTCTGAAAAACTAGGTTATTCAGTAGCAATATTCCAGGTTGAGTTAGATAAGAATTTACCTGAAGGGTTTAAAAGAGAATGGCAAGTTACAACGATTATGCCACCAGAGCAACATCTGGCCTACGCTGTTCAATGGTTTGCTTTGGCAGCTACTCTAACAGTACTATTTTTTTGGTATAGTATAAAAAGAAGTAAAAATGAATAATCAACAAAAGAATAATCAGCTAAAGAAAAATCAACGCTTAATTATTATTATTTTTGGAATGACTATTATTCCATTTTTAATTGCTTGGGGATTGAAAGAACACCCTGGCTTAGTCAAAGGAACTACCAATACCGGACAGCTTGTTATTCCTTCAGTGGCTATAAGTCGCACAGACTTTTCTGGGTTTGATTTATTCTCAACAAGCAATATTGGGGAATTACCGGGGCATTGGTTAATAGTTAATGTAATTCCAAATACGGGTTGTAATGAAGTCTGTTTAGATGCACTGCTTAAAACAAAGCAATTAAGACTTATGTTAAACAAAGAATTACCGCGTACACGACGTGTAGTTATTGTTTTTAAAGAGCCGTCTCAAGACGTTGCTCAACAATGGTGGCTAAAAGATACGTTGTTATGGCGGCTAAATCGTTTGGACGACAAAAATAGTAAAGCACTTTATTCGAGTTTATTGCATGAAGAAAACAAAATAGATGATCATTTGATAAACCGTTTAATTGTTAACGAAAATCGCGAAGTTGCTCTTAATTCGGATCTGATTAGAGTTAAGCCGAGTCTGGATGCTGTTAAAAAAATATTGGCTATTAGAAAGGGAAATATTCCAGATGGAATGTTGTTTTTAATCGATCCACTAGGGAATTTAATGATGCAATATGAGCCAGGTTTTAATGCTTATAAAGTGAAAGATGACCTTATGCATCTACTTAGAATTTCACAAATTGGTTAGTGGGAAACAGAATGTTTAGAAAATTAACACTTTTTAGCGTTGTTTTAACGTTAATAATTCTTGTATTGGGTTCATTAGTTCGGTTGGCTAATGTAGAACCGGGTGGGTTTACCCCGGATTTAATTACAATACTAAACGGAACGGTTCATCAATATTTAACAACGACTTTAGGCTTGTCTGTTCTGATTTTGACTTTAACTGCATGGCGACAACAACAGGGTAAGTTGGCAGCCATTTTGACCTCTTTATTCGTATTGGTATTAGTTATTGTACAAGCTGCACTAGGTCTTTCGGCAAAAGTTGTTCTTAATATGCCTCTTGTCATTACTAGTCATGTATTATTAGGTATGCTAACTTTTTGGCTGCTGTTTGGGTTGTATTTACGTGCTAATCCATCAGCAGTAGAACCAATAAAAGTCAATGAAGGTAGACGCCAAGGCCTTATACTTCTAACTCGTTTTGCCATGCTTGTGTTAGGGATACAAATTATTCTGGGCGTGTGGGTCAGTGCTAATCACGCTGCTTCGGCGTGTGCTGGTTTTCCACAATGTAATGGCTTATGGTGGCCTGAAGGTGATTATGCAGGTGCCTTAGACTTAACCAGGGGAATATTTACAGGAGATTTCGGTGTTATTTCGCCTGATGCTTGGATAGCGGTCAATTGGCTACATAGAGTAGGTACGTTATTGGTATTTGTGCTGTTAAGCGCCGTGATGTTTGGTGCAACTGCAATCAATTCTTTAAAATCAGTAAGAACGGCTGGTTTGTGGTTGGGCGGGCTGTTGTTTACGTTGATTGGTTTTACCATTATCAGCGCAAAATTGTCCTTGCCATTGTGGTTCGTTTCGATTCATCAAGGTCTTGCGGTAATACTCATGTTACCGTTGTTGGCAATTAGCTTTTATAGTCGATATGGTCGGGTCAAAACTGACCCTGTTGATGCTATTCATAGTCAACCACAGCAAGAACGGGTAGTGTCATTTGAAGCCAAGTTTGAGCCACCCTATGAAGAACCTTTACCTGAATCTTTATATTTACGTCTTAAATCTCAATTAAAAAGAACCCGTTCGGGTTTAAGTGGCTTATTATCAAGTTTGCCACTGGGTTCAAAAGAAGTTAATGATGAATTATTAGAAGAGATCGAAGCTAACCTGCTGATGGCCGATGTAGGGATTGATGCCACTACTGAAATTATCAGGCACTTAACAAATAGTCTTGAAAAGCACCAGTTAACGGACGGAGAAGCCTTGTCAACTGCTTTAAAATATGAGTTGTTAAGTATTCTAAAACCGTGTAGTTTGCCGCTTGAAATACCGGTTCAGGATACACCTTTTGTTATCCTGGTAGTGGGTGTTAATGGGGCTGGAAAGACTACAACCATCGGGAAATTGGCAAAACGTTTGCAGGCACAAGGAAACAGTGTGATGCTAGCCGCAGGTGATACCTTTAGAGCCGCAGCGGTTGAACAGTTGCAAGTGTGGGGGGAGCGTAATGGTATTCCAGTTGTAGCTCAGCACACCGGAGCAGATTCAGCTTCGGTAATCTATGATGGTCTGCAATCTGCAAAAGCTAAAGGTATCGATGTGTTAATTGCCGATACTGCAGGGCGTTTGCATACAAAATCAAATTTAATGGAAGAGTTAAAGAAGGTTAAGCGCATTATGGGGAAACTCGATGAAGCGGCTCCTCATGAGGTTTTGTTGGTTTTAGATGCCGGGACGGGACAAAACGCCTTGTCGCAGGCAAAACTTTTTAATGAAACTGTTGCTCTAACAGGTTTAGTATTAACAAAATTAGATGGGACTGCAAAAGGAGGGGTTATTTTTGCCTTGGCAAAACATACCGGGATTCCTATTCGATTTATCGGTATAGGGGAAGGTATTGATGATTTACAGGATTTTGATGCTGAATTATTTGTTAATGCCTTATTTGTGAAAGACTAGATTCTTATGATAAATTTTGTCAATGTTAGCAAGCGCTACGCAGAGACTGGCGACGTATTACGCAACATCAGCTTTCATTTGCAGCGTGGCGAAATGGCGTTTCTCACAGGACACTCGGGGGCCGGTAAAAGCACTTTATTGCGGCTTATTGCGGTGATGGAGCGTGTTAGTCGAGGTCAGATATTATTAGATGGTCAAGATTTAAGTCTCGCTAAAGAAAGTCAATTACCGTACATACGAAGAAAAATGGGCTTTATCTATCAGGATTATAAGTTGTTGCACGATAGAACTGTTTTTGATAATGTGGCTTTGCCTTTAGTAATAGCAGGTTATGGTCATCATGAAGTAACACGGCGAGTTAGAGCGGCGTTAGATAAGGTGAGTTTAACAGGCAAAGAAAAAAAATATCCCTTGGCGCTTTCCGGAGGGGAGCAACAGCGGGTCGGCATTGCGCGTGCAGTGGTTAACAAGCCACCCATTATTATCGCCGATGAACCAACGGGCAATCTGGATCCTGATTTGTCAGAAGAAATTATGTTTTTGTTTGGTCAGTTTCAGCGGGTAGGTGTAACTATTTTAATTGCATCACATGATATTTCATTAATTACACAACTTAATCACAGGGTCTTAAAATTAGACCATGGTCAATTAGTTTCGAGTTAAATTATGAAACGGAGTAACAAAAACCGTATTAAGAAAGATCCTCCGGTCAGAGCTGTAAAACCGGAAATTCGCCAGACTGCTAAGGCGGGTGGAAATTTTAAAGATAAATTAAATGCCTATCGTGATCAACATGCACAGGCTTTGTTTTCGAGTCTGGGTCGACTTGTCGCTACACCGTTTGTTTCAATGATGACTATCTCGGTGTTAGCGATTGCTATTTCGCTGGCCAGTGGCTTTTATATCTTGGTATCTAATCTCCAGCAGTTGACCGCTAATCTGGAAACCAGTAATCAAATGTCGTTGTTTTTGCGTGATGACGTTTCGGAAGCGCATGCCAAGAAATTAGTCGACAGCATTAAGCTGGATAAAAACGTGCAATCGGTAAAGTTAATAACTAAAGAGCAGGCATTACAAGAGTTTAAAACTTACAGCGGTTTTGGTGCGGCTATCAATGCTCTGGAAACAAATCCACTGCCCATTGTGCTCCAGGTTTTACCTAAAAATGCCCTAAATGATAAAGAAGAATTGAGTGAATTATTGAAGAATTTTCAGCAATCACCGGAGGTGGATTTTGCCCAGATGGATTTACAGTGGGTTGATCGTCTTCAGTCAATTATTTCATTAGCACGTCTTTTTGCTAATTTACTGAGTTTGCTTTTAGGAACGGCGGTCTTATTTATAGTGGGTAATTCAGTGCGTTTAGAGTTACACAATCGTCGTGATGAAGTGGTTATTTCAAAGTTAGTGGGTGCTACTGATGCCTTTATACGAAGACCATTTTTATACACAGGCTTTTGGATTGGTTTTATTTCTGGTGTATTGGCATGGTTTATTGTGGCACTACTGATGTTGATATTAAATCATTCTGTTGAAGCGTTATCAGAGCTTTACGGAGGGAGCTTTCATTTACTTTTTTTAAACTTTACAGAAACGATTGCGTTAATCTTTTTATCGTCATTACTGGGTGTAATAGGTTCATGGGCTGTGCTGGTTTTTCAGCTCCAATACACTAAGGCTAGTTAAAAATACCTTGTAAAAAATTATTAGCACACTTGGTTAGAGAGTGCTAAAATTCTACATAAAGTTTTTTTCTTGGAGTTGTTATGAGTAATGCATTAGCTTTACCTATTAATTTATCTGTTGGAACATTTGATGCCTATTTAAATTTAGTTCGTCAGATGCCTAGATTAACATCTGAACAGGAGCGTGATTTAACATTAAGATTTAGAGATCAGGGCGATTTAGAGGCGGCTCGTGAATTGGTCATGACTAATTTACGCTTCGTGGTGCATGTCGCCAGAGGTTATAGTGGTTATGGCTTGTCCATGCCAGATATTATTCAAGAAGGTAACATCGGTTTAATGAAAGCCGTTAAGCGCTTCGATCCTGATATTGGCGTGCGTTTGGTGTCTTTTGCTGTGCATTGGATTAAAGCGGAAATTCATGAATATGTGATTAAAAACTGGGGCATTGTGAAGATTGCCACGACTAAAGCGCAACGCAAGCTGTTTTTTAATCTACGTAAATCAAAACAGGATTTAGGCTGGTTGTCCAATACAGAAGCTATGGCCATTGCAGAAGACTTGAATGTTGATTTGAGTGATGTTTATGAAATGGAGAAACGCTTAGGTAGTCATGATATATCGTTTGATATGCCAGTAGATGAATCTGTAGAAGAAGGAGGTGCGTATCCTGCCAATTACCTTCACCAATATGAAGCTGATCCTTCTGTCATACTTGAAAATGCAGATTGGGAAGGACACGGTCAGGATTTATTGTCAGTTGCAATGGCAGAGCTGGACGAACGTAGTTTTGATATTCTATCCAGTCGCTGGTTAGCTGAAAAAAAAGCTACCTTACATGAGTTGGCGGAGCGCTATAATGTCTCCGCAGAAAGAATTCGTCAGCTTGAACAAAACGCAATGAAAAAAATCAGAATATCACTCTCGGCTGACGCTTAAAAATAATAATAAAACAATAACTAGAATTAAGGCTCTTCGTTAATAACGTAGAGCCTTATTTTTTATTGGGGTTGATATTTAATAATAATGAACCTATCAAGGTCTAGGAGAGGAAATGCACAATTCAATTAATCTATCTCGTCGGCGCTTTTTTGCGAAGACTGGCGCCGGTCTCTTAGTTGGGGCAGGATTACCCAGCTGGTTACAGGCTATGGAAGGCATGAGTGAAATGCCTAAAAAGGCACCCAATAAAGTATCCCCTAACTTTCATCCCGATGTAGAAATCGATTTACTGAGCAAACCATCAACAATTTCTATTCTTTCAGGTCAACCGACACAGGTTTTCCAATACTTTGCAAAGCTAATTAAAGGTCCTACTAATACAGTGGCCGAGATACCGGGTTCCTATTTAGGTCCCATTTTACGTTTTGAAAAAGGCCAAAAAATCCGCATTAATTTTCGCAGTGAACTGAATGAGCCCACTATCGCTCATTGGCACGGGTTACATGTGCCGGCAGTGATGGATGGTCATCCTGTGTACGCTATCGACAAAGGCCAGCTCTATGTTTATGAGTTTGAGATGCTTAATCGTGCCAGTATGAACATTTATCATCCACATCCACATAATTTGACTGCTAGCCAGGTTTATCGTGGACTAGCGGGTGCTATTCTGGTCAATGATCAAGAAGAACAGAAATTGGGCTTGCCGGACGGTGAGTACGAAATTCCCCTTGTGATTCAGGATCGTCGGTTTGATAATAATAATCAGTTGATTTATGCGAGTCATATGCGTGACCGTATGATGGGCTTTTACGGTGATAAGATACTCATTAACGGTCGTCCTGATTTTAATCTTGATGTGGCCAGTCGCGCTTATCGGTTTAGAATACTCAACGGCTCAAATGCCCGTATTTATAAGTTGGCCTGGGACGATAACTCACCGATTACGGTGATTGGCACTGATGGTGGTTTACTGGAATCTCCGGTTCATAAATCTTATGTGATGTTGGCTCCGGGTGAGCGCCTGGATGTATGGGCTGATTTTAGTGGCCGAAATGTAGGCTCTCAACTGGTATTGCGTAGTAGTTCCTTTTCGGGTGTGTTGCCAAAAATGGCCGAGCGGATGATGGGGCATGCGAGCCGTATGCATCAAATGGGATTGCCGATCGGTAGTGACTATCCACTCTTGACTGTTAAAGTAACACGGCAGGTCAGTGATAGTCCAGCATTACCTAATTCCTTGTCCAGTTATCATCATTATCAAATCAGTGATACTGCCAACCCTAATAAACCCGTTCCTATTGCCATTTCTGAAGGGCCGATGTCCATGTTATTGAATGGTCGGCCTTATGCCTATAATGATGCCTTGCCTAGCGAGCGTATACTCATTAACACGATACAACTGATGGAGATTTTTCATGCGCATGGCGGCGGTGGCGGGCATGGCGATGATAAATCTAAAGACCAAGAGCAGGGTATGCAGCCGGGTCATGATAAGCCGCAGGCAGAAGGTCATAAAATGGGCGGCATGGGTATGATGGGCGGTGGAGGCATGGGTGGTATGATGGGAGGAATGCATCATGGCAATAGTGAGAATGCGGAAGGTGATGGTCATAAAATGGGCGGCATGGGCATGATGGGTGGTGAAGGTATGGCGGCGGGTATGGGTGCCATGATGTCAATGGCGCACCCCATTCATTTGCATGGTCAATCATTCCAGATCCTGAGTCGTTCTATTGGCGTAGCGGAAAGTGACGATTATGCGACTGTAAAAGACGGCTTTATCGAAGGAGGCTTTAAAGATACGGTGTTAGTCATGCCCGGTGAGCGGGTTAAAATCATTAAGCCCTTTCAAGATTTCAAAGGGTTGTTTATGTATCACTGTCATAACCTTGAGCATGAGGATATGGGGATGATGCGGGAGTTTTCTGTGGAATAAGTTCAGGAGAGGCTACGGTACGTAGTTTGTAGTTGGGATGTGAATGATTGCCAGCCCGCAGTGATCGGTATGCCATCCAGCGTACATCTAATCCAGAACGGTGATGCCGAAGTTATGAAAGAGTTCTGCCCAGGAAAATGGTGAGAATGAAGTCTGGATACCCGCTGCGGGGGGGGGCATTTTTTTATCCTATGCTGTCGCATGATTGGAAAGGCATCAGCTAGCCTAATGATCTTTTAAATCATTAAAGTCTTCTATGCTATCAATATCGAGTTCGGCTTCTGGCAAAGGAATTGTTATTAATTCCTTTTCAAATTTAATTAATAACGACTTAGCGCCTTGATCGCCCTGAAGCGATTGTAACGGTGTAAAGAATCGGGCAGGGAATAGGGCAGGTACGCCCACCGATTGATGATATTCACTGGCTACAATCTGAGTCGGTGAGCTTTCCCACGTAGTCAGTAAGCATTGAAAATGTTCAGACCTAATCAAAGGCTGATCACTCAATACGATAAGCGCAGCCGTTGCGTTGTCAGGTAATGCCTGAATACCTGCTCGTATCGAAGAAGCTATGCCCTGTTGCCAGTCAGGGTTAAAAACTGTTTTAAAGGCGTTTAGATTAATACCCGTTTCTATTGCGTGGCTGTGCGCACCGAGTACAACGATGATACGCTCCTGCAAAATGGCTTGAACATTGAGGAGTGCGTGTTCTAACAGCGGTCGATTGTTCCAGTTCAGTAATTGTTTGGGATTATGCCCAAGACGACTCGAAGTGCCAGCCGCTAAAACGATAGCGTAGACCTTATCGCTGGACATAGTCGGATAAATGTCCATAGTGATCACCGTTGAGTTGCTGCCCATTACGTTTGTTTAATTCAGCATGAATACCTGCCACGATTGATAAGGCTATCTCTTCGGGTGTTTCGGCACCAATGTCTAAACCCACCGGCCCAAAAACCCGTGACGAAATTTTCGAAGCGTCATTTCCCAGTGATTGTAATAACTTAATCTTACGATGGACGGGACCCAGTAAGCCTATAAAAGGTATTTCACAATAAACCAGTGCTTTAAGATAGCGTTGGTCATATTCGATATTATGGGTCATCACTATCAGCGCGTTAAACTGATTGATGTCCAGATCATCATGGAGGGTTTCCGGTGTTCTGTAAAGTAATTGATCCACGTGAGGAAAGCGGTCTTTGATAATATACCCCGGTCGATGGTCAACGACTGTTATACGCCAGCCGAGTAACCTGGCAAATTGGGTTAAGGGGATAGCATCAGCACCGGCACCCAGAATAAGTAAACGTAGAGGAGGATGTATTGGTTCGTAAAAGGCTTTAATGGTTTGGCTATTAATAACGTGCGTTTCAATATGCGGTTTTTGTTTCTCAATGGTTTGCAGAGCAGCACTCGTAAAAGGGAAGGGTGCAGTGGATAGCAGTTCACGATTATTTGTCGTTGTTGTCGGCACAAATAAGCTATAGCCCGCCGGAAAATCATTGTATTCAGACTCCACGACCGTGACCATAATACTTTGAGCATTATTTTCGGCTGCGTCAATCAGGGTATTTAACGGCGCAAACTGTTCTTCTGCTTTTAGCAATTGTAAAAATACTCTGACCGCTCCATTACAACCCAGTCCCAAGCCCCAGATAATATCATCTGAGGAGCGCATGTCATAAAAGACCGTTTTCGGTGCGCCGGTTTCAAACACAGTGAGCGCCTGTTCAATTAAATCTCTTTCAAAACATCCCCCTCCCAATAAACCAATCAGCTCTCCTTCGGTCGTTATTAACATTCTCGCACCGGCTTTTTGATAAGTCGAGCCGAAGGTTTCTATAATGGTTGCGAGTACACAATTCTCAGCTTTTTGGGTGAGACGCTGGTAAGCGTCAATCAGGTGGTTGATTTTATTAGCCATGATGTTATCCCTCAACTCCAGCTTAGATCAGTTTTTAATAGCGGTAATTCTCGTACCCGAATACCCGTCGCAGCAAAGATGGCATTACAAACGGCGGGTGCTAATGGCGGAAGTGCAGGCTCGCCCAGTCCGGTCACCGGATACTCGGTTTTAAGAAAATGTACATCGACTTGAGTCGGTGCATCATTGATACGAATCATCGGATAATCGCCGAAATTACCTTGGACAATACGACCCTTTTCGATATTCAAATCTTGAAACATCAGTGCGCCTAAGCCATCAATCACAGAACCTTGCACCTGATTTTCAGCACCGCTGAGATTAACAATTTGCGCACCAATGTCAGTGGATACAACCACCCGGTCAACTTTAAGATTACCTGTTTTAGAAACAGTGACTTCCGCTACGTGGGCAATATAACCCAGATGGCTAAAATGAAACGCGATGCCTTGCCCTTGGCCTTTAGGAAAAGTTTTTTTACCCCAGTCAGCTTTCTCAGCCACATGCTGCAACACGTGTTTCATTCGGTTAACATCATAAGGAATACCTTGTTTACCGGTGCCCGGTATAAAGTCTTTGTTACCCAATATGTCTAACCGAAACTCTAAAGGATCACGTCCTGCTGCATGAGCCAGTTCGTCAATAAAACTGTGAAACACCCAAGCTAATACATTACTGCGCGGCGCACGCCAAGGCCCCATAGGAATATTACATTCCAAGGGTGTTTGTTCAAGCAGGCAGTTTTCAACCCAACGACCTGGAAACTCATCGCCTGATAAGTTCGCACCGCTACCCAACTCTAAAGTGGACTTACCGTCTTTAAGCACTTTATTGCCAAAGGTAACAAAATGGTTTTGCCATGAAATAAGTTTACCTTGTTGATTAATGCCACCTTTCAAGAAATGAAAGCCACCGGCACGAAATTGATCATGGCGTAAATCATCTTCTCGTGTCCAGGTTAACTTCACCGGCTCTTTTACATGTTGGGCAATGGCTGCGGCTTCGATAATATAATCTGGAATTAAACGTCGACCAAAGCCACCACCACTGCGAGTAATATGCAGGGTGATTTTTTCTTTAGGGATGCCCAATGTTTCGGTAATGATCTTTTGTCCAGCCTCTGGGTTTTGGGTGGGCGCCCAAAGTTCAAAGGTACCGTCTTTAAACCAGGCCGTACAGTTTTGTGGTTCTATACTGGCATGTGAAATGAATGGGTAACTGTAAGACGCTTCTACTGTTTTGTCTGCGCTTTTGAGGGCGGCTTTTGCATCACCATCATTACGTAAGACTTCAGTACCTGGCTTGGTTGATAGGGCTTTTGCCTGTGCTGTAAAACCCGCCCAGCTTTCCGTTGCACCCGTACCGTCATTCCAAACAACTTCGAGTTGTTTTCTGGCGCTAAACGCTGACCAGGTTGAATCAGCGACAATAGCAACACCCGGCAATAAGCCTTTCAGATTTGAACCACCTTCTATGATGAAGGCGTATTTAACACCGGGCAATGATTTGATTTTATCCAGATTAGCACTGACTACTTTACCGCCAAACACCGGTGACTTTTCGTAGACAGCATAAAGTAAACCGGGTAGTTGTACATCAATACCGAATAACGGTTTGCCGGTAACCACGCTAGGGTTATCGATACCACTAATGCGCGTGCCCAGTAATTTATACTCTTTTGAGTCTTTTAGTTTAACGGTTTCAGGTTTAGGGACGGCTAAGGTCGCGGCTTTTTCGACCAGTTGACCATAGCTCAGGTGTTTTCCGGTTGCTGAATGATGAACCGCGCTGTCTTTTGCTATAAGTTCAGAAACGGGTACTTTTAAGATGTCAGCGGCGGCGCTGATGAGCATTGTGCGAGCAGTAGCACCTAACTTATGAAATTCTTCGTAATTAGTGGGCGTAGATCGAGAACCTCCGGCACTCTGACTGCCATAAATAGGGTCTAGGTCGCCTTGTAAAATGACTACATCTTTCCAGTTAACCTCTAACTCTTCTGCTATGACCATCGGTAAAGACGTTTTAATGCCTTGACCGATTTCGGGTTGTTTACTGATTAAGGTGACCGTACCATTCGTGGCGATGTGAATAAAGGCATTGGGTTTAAAGATACTGGTTTCAGCAACAGTAGAGGGTTTGGCAACCTGTTTTGTTGCGCTGTCGGCGCTATTAAAATAAAAACCCAGGGCGAGTCCACTGCTAGCCAGTACTGACTTTCGCATAAAGTCACGGCGACTGGCATTTTCTAACTGTTGATCGTTCATGCTGACTCCTTGGTGGCTATTTCGGCGGCGAGGTGAATACCTTTTCGTATTCTGAGATAAGTGCCGCAGCGGCAGAGGTTTCCGGCAAGGGCTTTATCGATGTCCGCATCTGAAGGCTTGGGTGTTTTTTTCAGTAAAGCTGCAGCGGTCATGATTTGTCCGGTCTGACAGTAACCACATTGAGGTACGTCGAGTTCTTGCCAGGCTTTTTGTAAAGGATGCTCTCCTTTAGGGTCAAGGCCTTCGATAGTGGTTACTTTACGATTACCTAGAGTAGAAATAGGGGTTTGACAGGCTCGGGTGGGTTCGCCATCGATATGCACAGTGCAGGCTCCGCACTGACCGATACCACAGCCAAATTTAGTGCCGACAAGGCTTAAGTTATCTCTTAATACCCACAGCAAGGGGGTATCAGAAGCAACACTGACTGTTTTTATGTTGCCATTGATGTGGAGGGTGTATTTGCTCATGGGTGGATTCTGATTTATGTAGTGTTAGATACTTCAGCGAGTTCAGCATAATTTATGCCATTGATTAACTGATTGATTAGTTAGCTTGTCAAGGTGTGGTAACAAGAGCGTGCTGTTGTTTCTTGGTCAGCTGTTGCTGATAGGGTGCTTATTTATCAGCAGTGTTTTATTGCTTGGCTTACTATTTTACAGGATAAGTTACTCTGGATTGAGCGGTTAATGATTGTAATCGTTATCAGAGCATAATTTATATCAGGTAATGAGTTGTTGCTGTATTTTCTGGCTCATTAATTGCATGGTTTTATGGTGAGTAGTCTCATTATTCACGTAATATTATGAGACTTAACATGATATTGACCACTTTATTTAAATAACGCTCAGCATAAACATAAAAACCAATTTATTACCTCATCGAATTATTTAACGTTATGTGGATTGTTCATATTGCTTTACGTCGCCCATACACTTTTATAGTAGCGGCTTTACTTATTCTATTGTCCACACCCTATGTGCTGCGCAACATGCCAACGGATATTTTTCCAACCATTGATATCCCTGTGGTGGCTATGTTGTGGGAATACAAAGGTATGACAGCATTTTTAATAGAGGCAGAGTCTCAACTAGGGTATTAATATGAGGCTGATGTTTATCACGCTACCGAATAGTGACGGTAAAATTTTACCGGGTTCTTATGTGGAAATATCTATCAATGTGGTCAGTAGCAAAGCCAGTCCATTGGTGGTACCTGCCAATGTGTTGGTGGTCGATCAGGCTGGAACCCATGTGGTCACGGTCGATGCGGAAAAACATATCGCTTTTCGTCCGGTTAAGTTAGGCCGGGATTTTGGAAGGGAAGTCGAAATAGTGGAGGGAATAGATTTAAATCATCTGTTGGTGGCGAGTCCTTCAGATTTATTGGTTGAAGGCGAGACAGTGAAGATCGTTGAGTCATCGTCGAAACAGGATAATAAACCGAAAGAAGAAAATAAACCAAAGGAAAAAACGACAGGTAAATCGTGATGCTTTAACCACATTGGATGTCCATTCTCTATATGGATTGGTTGACAAAATATAATGTGTAGAGTATTTTAATCCGAATATTGCAAGCTGACCGGACAACTGGAAGCCAGCCTCCCCGATGTTGGGATCGCTGGCTTTTTTTGTGGGTAAAATTTAGTCCTGCTATTCACTTTTGCAAATTAATCAATAGGTAACTGTATGTCAAATTGGTATAAAGATAATTCTCAGTCCATAGGAAAAACGCCTTTAGTACGGCTTAACCGCATTATTGAAGATTCCTCTGCGACTGTTCTGGCAAAAATTGAAGGCCGTAATCCAGCGTATTCGGTTAAATGTCGCATAGGTGCTGCCTTGATCTGGGATGCTGAGCAGCGAGGTTTATTAGGGTCGGGTAAAGAGTTAATTGAGCCGACTAGTGGTAATACAGGCATTGCATTAGCGTTTGTCGCGGCTGCACGCGGCATACCTTTAACATTAACGATGCCTGAGACTATGAGTATAGAGCGTAGAAAATTGCTCGTCGCTTATGGTGCAAAGCTGATATTAACAGAAGGCGCAAAAGGCATGAGTGGGGCTATTGCAAAAGCCGAAGAAATCGCGGCTTCTGATCCAGACCGTTATGTATTATTACAACAATTTAAAAATCCGGCAAATCCTGCCATTCATGAACAGACCACAGGGCCTGAAATATGGAATGATACCGATGGTGAGGTGGATATTTTTATTTCTGGTGTCGGTACAGGCGGTACTATTACTGGGGTTTCCCGCTACATTAAACAAACAAAAGGTAAGGCGATTACTTCAATTGCTGTAGAGCCGTCAGCGAGTCCGATTCTTACTCAATTCCGTGCAGGTCAACCACTACAACCAGGCCCCCATAAAATCCAGGGTATTGGTGCGGGTTTTGTGCCTGCCATACTTGATTTATCCCTTGTTGATGAGATTGAGCAAGTAAGTAATGAAGAAGCGGTTGCTTATGCACGCAGATTAACGCAAGAAGAGGGTATTCTTGCCGGTATATCCTGTGGTGCAGCGGTGGCTGTGGCAGCGCGTGTTGCTAAGCGTCCTGAAAATGCAGGTAAAACTATTGTAGTTATCTTACCTGATTCGGGTGAACGGTATTTAAGTTCTATTTTGTTTGAAGGTTTATTTGATGAGGGCGGGCTGGCCGCATGAATGACTTCTACCCTCTAAATGGGTATTATGACTGGGGGATTGATAGTATAGTTACTGAATTGCGTGATTTGCGTGTGCAATCGTTGGAAAGTAGAAGTCGGCGTCATAATCCGCCTAAGCTACCTTCTCGTAAAGAACTACAGGTTATTCTGGAGGGTTTGGGAGCGGTATTGTTTCCAAACCGTCTGGGTTTGCCGGATTTGAATGAAGAAGGTATTGATTATTTTGTCGGGCATACACTAGAAAACTTGTTACGTAATCTATATAAACAAATTAGCCGAGAGTTACACTTTGTGTCTGGGTTGCAAGGTGTTAATGAAGCAGATCATGAACAGGCTATCATTATTGCCCGGCAGTTTGCTGCTCGATTGCCGGTTGCTAGAAAACTGCTGGATACGGATATTCAGGCCGCTTATGAAGGCGATCCTGCGGCAAGAAGTCCCGATGAAGTATTGGTTTGCTATCCTGGGATTACAGCGATTATTCATCACCGCTTAGCTCATATCCTTTATGAGTTGGGTGCGCCACTGGTTGCCCGGATTATTTCTGAAATTGCGCATTCTGCCACGGGTATTGATATTCATCCGGGTGCGCAAATTGGTGACAGCTTTTTCATTGATCATGGTACGGGTGTTGTCATTGGAGAAACCGCTGTTATTGGTAAACGTGTGCGTGTTTATCAGGCCGTTACTTTGGGCGCTAAACGTTTTGAAAAAGACAGTTCGGGCTTACTGGTAAAAGGGATGGCAAGGCATCCGATCGTCGAGGATGATGTTGTTATTTATGCGGGAGCCACCATTTTGGGTCGCATTACCATCGGTAAAGGTTCTACGATTGGTGGTAATGTGTGGTTGACTCATAGCGTTCCCTCAGGTAGCAGTATAACGCAAGCTCATTTAGCCTAATCTGAAGCAAAGTGGTACTGTGATTTTCCTAGTTGTTTAGAGGCATACATGGCTTTATCTGCTATTTTTAGCAAAGATTCAAAATCGTGGCCATGTTGTGGATAAATGGCCACGCCAATACTCGTTGTAACCAGGGTAGTTTCTGTACCAATTTGGATGGGTTGACTGATATCAACTAATAATCGACTTAATATATCCTTACAATCTTCTTCATTTTTAATCTGTCTCAGGATAATGACAAACTCATCGCCGCCGATTCTCGCTACTGTGTCATTTCGTCTGATAATTCTTTTAAACCGATTCGCTACTTCACACAATAATTGATCGCCAGCGGCATGACCAAATCGGTCGTTCACTGGTTTAAAGTTGTCTAAATCCAGATAGCAAACAGCAAATCTTTCAAAGTTTCTGTTGGAATTAACGATAGCCTGTTCTAAACGATCTTTAAGCAGAAATCGATTGGGTAAATGGGTCAGAACATCATAATTTGCCAAAGATTCAAGTGTGTTTTTTCGTTTTAACAATTGAGATACATTAGAAAATACACCAACATAGTTGGTAATAGTACCCAGGTCATCTTTGATTGAAGAGAGCGTTAGCCATTCGGATTCGATTTTGCCTTTTTGAACCGGATATCGAATTTCACCAGACCAGTATCCTTTATTTTTGACGTTTTCCCATAAAATAGGTGAGAATTCCTGGTCATCAAGGGCAGGTTTAAGTGTTTTTAAATTGCACCCGATTAGTTCATCATACTTAAGGTGGGTAATTTCACAAAACTTCGGATTAACATCCACAATCTGAAAGTCTGAGTCAGTAATACAAATCTTATCGAATGTGTTTTTAAATACATTAGCGGCGAGAAGAAGTTTTACGTCGGCTTTTTGTCGCTCACGTATTTCACTCACTAAATGCAGGGTACGAATTGAAAGCTTGTCATACATTGAGAGAATAATCTCAATGAGAGCCTGCGTGGCCTTAGTCATTTTGTCTTTAACGTTAATGTTCGCTTCTTCATAAGATAACCCGGACTCTATTGCTAGAGCGAGATGAGCCATGTGCATATCATTATTTAAAATATGGTAAGCCAACCAATGAGTTAAGAACGAAATGATTTTCGAGATAACCTGACTAAAGGGTTGTTCGGTATTTACTTCGTTTTTCAGGTTCTGCAGGCTATAAAAAAACTGCCGATGGGCGTCCTTATGGTTTAGTACTAGTTGGTTATTTCTAAAGTATTTTGTCCAGATAGCTTCTTCTGTATGGAAGTGATAATCCGCATAAGACAGTAACTCGGTAAAAATACTATCCAGTCCGTTAGTGTCCAATAGACCGTATAAATTATCCGCAAGTTTATTAATTAACGCCACTAATTTAACATGTTGCTGATCAATAGTATCAATGCCGGTATTAAAGTTGTCGTTCCAAGGAAAAATTTCAGTTGTCGTTGTCATCAGTTATCGTGTAGCTTATAAATCCAGACTTTCCAAAAAAGGGCGCATATCTTGTAAAAACTCGTCATTTATAAAATAACTATGTATCCGTTGAAAAGCGTTGCGGGCAATTCGTGTCCGCTCTGCTGGATTTGTAAGGTAATAATCCAATTTCTCATCAAAGTCGCTTAAATCATAAGCCAAAGGTATGTAAGTTTCATAAGGTATAAATATATCGGGGCTACAAATTGCGTGGGACATATCTTGTTTGAACACTAAACTTCCTGTACACATTCCCTCAAAATCTCGCCAACAGACTTCACCATAGCCAAAAGGACTAAAACAAATTTTAGAGTCCAAAAGTTCCTCTAAAAAAACGTCATTAGAGACTCTATCTTGACTAACCAGCTTATTTTTGGATGCACAATTCTGCACTTTATCAAAACATTGTTGGCGCATCCCTTGATACCAGGGGGTGCCTGAGATAGCAAGTCGCGCATGAATATCAATGCTACGATTTTCATTTTCAGGAAATGGTAGAAGAAATCTCTTTAGAAGATAATCTGCAAAGACAAAACTAGAGCCTATAAATATTTTTTCTTGAAAGCTCTCAGGAATTTTAAAATTGAACTCATTATCTTCCAGGAAAAATAAGCGGTTATAATAATCGGTTAGTAATGTATGACCCAGAGTAGGACGCAAGTATTGGTTAAAATCTTTTACGATGGTTTTTTTCAAATAGGCATCAATATGCTTATCTAAAACTTCAGCATAACGTAAATCGGTATTTGCAAACCAATCAGCATAGACTAACTTGGCTTGTGGCCATTTCTGTTTAATTGACGCGATCAATGCGCTCATTTCATCATTTGTATAATCGAACCAGGTTTGTAAAAAAATGATATCCAGATGACCCTGATAGGGATGATTATTGGATTTGAATCGATCTAAAGGTAGTTCACGCAGTGCTAACGGCTGCTTTGATAAGGCTTGATCATAAAATAAAAAAGGAAATATTTGTGTTTGTGCAATTGGATTGGCTTCGGTAATAAACAGGATGCGTTTAGCATTACCATATTTGAAGAAAGGGGTTAATAAGCCTATTTTGCTGACTACAGCTTTTCTACATTGAAGCTTGAATAGTTTAAGTCCTACAACAAATCTGTTAGTTATCATATTCTGAGTTTTTAGTTATGGCTAATTGAAGAAAAGTTATTAAAATTAAATTGATTAAGAGCCAATTGCTAAAGTCAATAAGATATGTTTATAACAGTAAAGGCGACTTATACAAAAGCTTATCGGCGCTATTATTTGTATGGATGCTAACACTTAATGCGCTTCTATGTAAACCCACCCTATACTCAAAATAGCAATATGTGTGATAACGGCTAAGTCACCCGCTTAAGGCAAATCTGTTATTAATTCAGGCAGAATTTTGCTGTGTCACTTTACTTTCAATAGCACCCTGATAGATTAGTCATTTATTGGGTGTTTTTTTTAGAACAGGAGATTTTTTATATTTAGTCGACAAAGCTAAAGGACAAAACTTTTTGTGGCATCTATAATGTCTGACGATAGGCCGTATTTTCGGGCTGAATTCACGATTTAACATAATTATTCTGGAAATAAATGAATAGCAATTTATTAAAGTTTTTAACTCTCGGATTATTGTTTCTACTTCCTTTGGTGTCTTTTGCCGGCGAAGGAACCGATGTTTTAAATTCCCCTAAGCCGATTAGCTTAACAAGTCATATCGTTGGTTACCTTTCCATATTTGTTACCGTGTTGGCGTACATAGCTGCCATGTCAGAAGAAGTACTGGAATTACGTAAGTCTAAACCTATGGTTTTAGGATCATCTTTAGTTTGGTTTGCGATATGTATTTATTACTCATTTCAAGGAGAAGCCAAAGTAGCAGCACTCGCTTTTGAAAGCAATTTGTTAGCTTATATTGAGTTGTTTTTATTTATTCTGGTCTCAATGACTTATTTAAATGCTATGGAGGAGCGAGGGGTTTTCGACGCCCTTAGAATATGGCTACTCAATAGGCAATATAGTTATAGGCAATTATTCTGGATTACAGGTGTTCTGGCTTTTCTGCTTTCTACTGTAATTAGTGGTATGGCGATAGCTTTGATACTTGGTTCTGTTGCGGCTGCGGTCGGTAAAAGAAATAAAGAGTTTGTTGCTTTGGCTTGCCTAAATATTGTTGTAGCAAGCAATGCGGGGGGGTCTTTAAGTCCTTTAGGTGGTATTTCAACGCTGTTTGTCTGGCAAAATAAAATCCTGCCATTTTATGAGTTCTTCACTTTAGCTGTTCCGTGTATGGTTAATTTTCTGGTGCCGGCAGTTGTCATGCATTTTTTTGTTCCTAAAGAAACGCCTGCTGCTTCGACAAGTAAAATTTGGTTACGTCGTGGCAGTAGGGTGGTGATTTTCCTTTTTATGCTCACGTTATCCATTACGGTTTGGTCAAATATCGTCTTGCAACTGCCGCCAGCAGCAGGAATGATGGCGGGACTTGGTTTATTACAGTTTTTTAGTTACTACTTGACCAAAACGGCTCATGAAGTAAAAAGTGACTTTGCTCATGTCTACCAACTCTTTCAAGTAGAAGCACCGCGAAATAATAAAAAACAGGACTTTGATATTTTTAAAAATATTAGTACTGTGGATTGGGATACGCTGCTTTTTTTCTATGGGGCGATGATGTTAATTGGAGCCCTTGGATTTATTGGCTATCTTGACGCCATTGCACATTTTTTATTCGGATCTATTAGCCCTACCCTGGCTAATACGATTATAGGTCTTTCCTCTGCATTCGTAGATAACGGAACCTTAATGTTTGCCGTATTGAGTATGCATCCAGATCTTGTAACGGGTCAATGGCTACTATTAACTTTAACTTTGGGTGTCGGCGGAAGTTTGTTGGCGATTGGTTCTGCGCCTGGGGTTGCTTTGCTTGGTCTGATTAAGGAAGGCTACTCTTTTGCTTTCCACATGCGTTGGACACCCGTAATCTTACTGGGTTATTTTGCGAGTATCGCTGTGCATTTCTGGGTAAATGCCCGATATTTTTAGGGCGATGTTAGGGCAGGTTATTTGCGAGAAAAAGATATTGCTTTGCTTTAGATTAAATGGTATTTTAGGGGCAAGTGGGACTTATTGTCTTAATGATTGATATTTTATTTCCATGAATACAGATAACAATTGTATTCATGGATTAAATTTGAAACAAATAATGCATTAATCTTCAAAATTTGTTGAGTTAGCTCGGTTGGTGTGCTCAACATCTAGTAACTTCAAGGTGACCGATATGAAAACATATAAAGATATAACCCTCATTCCTTTGGTGTGCTTAACCAGGTGCATTATCATAAATCAAATACTAGCGAATTTTGCCAGTTCCTGACATAGCTAACGAGAGCAGTTGGCATAAGTCGAATTACCCATCGATTAGGTGATCTCTAGTTATCTGCATGATCTCTTGAGTGATTTAAACAGATCAACTTGATCGGTAGTTTTATCGTAATTTTTTGCTAAATGCTAATTTCCGTTAGTTTTTGTAAGTAAAGCATAACTTTCTTTGAAGAAGGTTCTAAAGGATTTAAGGCGATGAAAACACAAAATATACCTGGTTTTTTACTCTTTGGCTTTATTACGCTATGGATAAATTCCTCCTATGCGGTAACGTCAACAAAAGTTGCAGCGGTTGTTATACCTCTGCCAACGATAGCTATTTCAGCTAGTCCCGCGTCAATAGCCTATAATGCGGCGTCTGTATTATCATGGTCATCAGCGAATACGACATCTTGTGTAGCGTCAGGGGGATGGACAGGTTCAAAGCCTGTATCAGGCACCTTTACCACGCCAGTATTGACCACTACAACTGTTTATACACTGACTTGTACGGGTTTGGATGGAAAAACAACAGTAGCCAAAACGGCTAGTGTTACCGTTGCACCACCACCACCGACCTTAACCTTGCAGCCTAGCCCAGCTTCAATAGCCTACCATGCAACGGCTGCATTAACGTGGTCATCAGCGAATACGAAATCTTGTATAGCGTCGGGGGGATGGACAGGTTCAAAACCTGTATCCGGTACCTTTACCACACCCGTTTTGACTACTGCAACCGACCATACGCTGACTTGTACAGGTTTGGATGGAAAAACAACAGTAGCTCAAACGACTAGGATTTCAGTTGCAGCGCCACCAGCACCGACTTTAACTTTGACGACTAGCCCGGCTTCAATAGCAGTGGGAGCAACTTCGGTATTATCGTGGTCATCAACGAATACGGTGTCCTGTCTGGCATCCGGAACCTGGACAGGTTCCCAAGCATTGTCAGGTACTTTTACTACTGCGGCTTTGCCCAGTTCAGCTGTTTTTATACTGACATGTACAGGTTTGGATGGTAAGTCCACCGTTGCCCAATCAGCATCTGTTACCGTGGGTGGTCATCCATTGCCTCCCACACTGACATTCAGTGCCAGTTCCTCTTCGATAGCGATGGGTTCGACTTCTGTGTTAACGTGGCTATCAACCAGTACAAGCTCTTGTGTAGGCGCTGGAGGATGGAGAGGCGCTGAAGCATTATCAGGCACTTTTACCACTCCAGCCTTAAATAGTGCAACCATTTACACATTGACCTGCGCAGGTTTGGATGGCAGCACTGTAACCCAAAATGCAACGATTACGACGACCTCTTCTGTCGTTAATGCGGGTTCTAAGATGGGTATTAATATTGGGTATGTCAACGATTGGGGTGATAGACAACTCACCTTTATTGATGTGATGAAGCAGGCACGAGGTTTTGCATCCTTAAAGTGCCCATGGGATCCTGTAAACTGTCCAGTACCTTTGGATGCTAATGGATGGCCAACAACGGATTTTGGCGTGTATTTTATTACCAACCCTGGCGACCCTTTAGCGCGTCCTTTGAACACTACGTATCCAAGCATGTTTGGGACTTATAAACTAAGTTTTACAGGTCAGGCAACTGTAAGGGGCTACAACTTTGGGTTAGTTAAAAACCAGGTTTATAATTCTGCAACCAACACCACGACGGCTGATGTGATTGTACAACCAACCGATCAACAAGTTGCGCTTGTATTTTTGAATACCACAAATGGCGTTCAAAATTTAAAGTTATTGCGTCCTGGTTACGCTAATGGCACTAGCCAAGTATTTACTTCTGAGATTTTAAACGCAATCGCACCCTTTAGTACCATTCGTATGATGGAGGCGCTGGGAACAAATTCTAATCCGGCAACGGGTTGGGCGACTCGAAAGTCGGTCACTGATCCGACTCAACAAGGTTCACTGGGTATTGCCTGGGAATATGTTATTCAGCTTGCTAATGCATCAGGTAAAGATGTCTGGATTAATATTCCTGATCAGGTCAATTTAAATGATATGACAGCTAATAACTATGTTGTTCAGTTAGCAACCTTGATTAAGAAGACGCTAAAACCTGGTATCCATGTTTATGTGGAGTACAGTAATGAATTGTGGAACGGAATGTTTTCTCAAACCCATAATCTTACCGCAGCAGCAGTAGCCGATGTCAGTTCCGGCGCTGATCCGACCCTAAATTACGATAATATAAATAACCAGTGGTATTGGGGATACCGAAGAGCAGCCCATCAAACCTTAAAAATAAGTCAATTGTTTGCGGGTGTTTTTGGTTCATCGGCTATTAATAATACGATCAGACCTGTTTATATGTCTCAATATGTACAGCCATACTATACTGAGGACTCACTCAAGTATCTAAATGCGAATTTTGGAGCGCCTAGTCAATATCTGTACGGCATCGGCGGTGCGCCTTATTTTTCACCTCAGACCGCTTATACTGATATAGCAGGTTTGTTTGCTTCGCTACAAACGGGTATAAACCTCATACTACCGGGCTTTTCGGGGTTGTCTTTATACCACGGTGGGATTGACTATGGTGCTAAATTCAAAAGTCTGGCTAATTATTATGGACTCAAAACCCTGATGTATGAAGGTGGTCCTGACCTGACGGTTAATAGAACCAATCAGGCTATCGTTGAGTCGGCTGAAAGCGATGTTCGAATTAATCAGGTTGTGCAGGCGGAGTTAGCGGATGCAATAGGTTGTGGTAATGATTTGTTTATGTACTACAAGTTAGCATCTCCCACTAGCGATCCTTTTGGTGCGTACGAGGACTTAACGTTATCTACGCCAAAAAGTATAGCACTTAACACAGTGGCGGCAACACCTTTGTCGAGTTATAACGTGTGTACTGCAACAATGACGAATCAGCTATTTATTCAATAAACTTAAGGCTCTTTAGCACCCCATCTTTATTAATGATGGGGTGCTAAAAACGTGCTGGCTACTCAATTAAGGATAACAGGGTCAAGACTTAGTGATTTGCTTAATGCCGAAGAGTTTACGGCTCAATACTAATGCATGAATAGACTTTTGACCTACGTACCCGTCGTGCGATATGATGGCAGAGTAAATGCTCAATTTCTGTTTTCAACAACAGATAGATGACCTAACCTCCTGTAGAACAAACTAATATTTTTTGCGAAACAATGATAGAGATTTCAAATTTAAAATTGACTAATACAAACCACTTTTCAGAACAGTTTGTTAAGGCAAGTATAGCATTGTTGGTGGTTGGTCTTATCTACTGGGTTCATGTGTTTGTTTGGGCACCTAATCATGATGCGGCTCCCTATCTTATCGAAGCGCAACGTTTATTGGATGGGGGGCTATTTTATCGAGACATTCTGGAAACCAATCCGCCCTTAATTGTTTTTCTTTACCTGCCGGTGGTTTTGTTGGCCAATCTAACCGGGATTTCCGGCTGGGCAGTATTTACGGCGTTAATCGGTACTATTACACTGGCTGCTAGCTACGTTATAGATTATCAAGTTGCCCGGGTTTTACCGAATGTACCTTGGTGGTTGCGTTGGCTGGTTATTTTGTTGGTCATCGTCGTGTTACCTGGTTATCACAGCGGGCAGCGTGAGCACTTAAGCATCTGTTTGGCTTTGCCAGCATTATGTAAATGGCTGGTGGACGATATTTTAGGTTCTGAATATCAATCGAAGTCGACTGTAATTATTTACTGGCTCATTGCTTCTTTGGGTTTTTTAATCAAGCCATTTTTTTTGGTGGTTCCTGCCGTATTCTTTGTGTGGAGGGCTTGTCAGCAACGCAAATGGCGGGTACTTTTTTGTTTGGAAGCTATGACATTGACTTTGGTTAGCTTGGTCTACGTAGTAGTCGTGTGGCTTTACTTTCAGGATTGGATTGAAAATATGCAAATTACATGGCAAGTGTATTTTGGTTTCAATCAAGACATGAAAGTGGTTATCCTGCATGCTTTTAAACGCCAAATTATAATTTTTGCCTTAGTATCCACGGTTCTATACTTTATGCCGTTAACTCATGCATGCAAACGCTTGGTTATTGGTTTTATTTTTGCGTCCGGTGTTTGGTTGCTGTTGGCCGTACTGCAAAGCAAAGGTTGGGATTATCAAATTCTTCCTACCAACTTGTTGATTGTTTTTAGTTTGAGTTTGGCTTTGGCCGATTTATTGTACAAACCTCGCCCTAATAAACCGGCATTATCTTCGTATGTACCCCAATGGATATGGGTCTCACTGTCCATTGCTGTCTTTTCTATTGTGTCTTATGTCAGCGGTAAAGATAGACCTTTGCTGGTTGATGTACTTAGAGTACCTTTATACCAATCCATTGCAAATTATTCACAGGGAAAGCCCTGGGTAATATGGAGTACTTCTCTCTCCGATGCCTTTCCGCTTGCAGTGATATTGCCGGGGTCCTGGGCATCGCGAAGTATGCATCAGTTTATAGTTCCAGGGACGCTTATGTTAAAACAACGTGGTAAAGCCGAAGCCGAACAGGCAGAACGCTTGCAAGCAGTTTCTGCCCATTTCGCTACTGAAGACCTTAAGAGATGGCAACCACAGGTTGTGGCTATAAGGACTGCAAACAACCAGAGCGTCGAAGATTCCAATTTCAATTTCATCAATTTCTTTTGCATAGATTCTGAGTTCTCAGATGAGTGGACTCATTACCGATTGCAGGAGAAGCTTCCAGGATGGGAGGTTTACGTTCGGAATCTTTAAAATTAGGAACTATGGCGCGTGTCTATGATTTTATTATTACTTAAATGATTTTCTTGATACTGTATCTAGGTCTTCTTTTAGTTTCAGAGTATATTTTTGCTAAGTACTCTCCTATAACGCCTAGGCACAGTAACTGTATGCCTCCGAGAAAGTAGATCGGTAATACCGTTGAAGCCCAACCTGGGATTGCATCTTGAGTAAATAAACGTATCGCAACTGCCCATGCTGTAATTAAAAAACTAATTAGCGAGACTAGTAGTCCTAAACCTGTAATAAAGTGCAAAGGCATGCTTGAAAATGATGTAATACCTTGCCATGCGAATGAAAGCATTTTTTTTAAAGGATATTTTGATTCACCTGCATAACGTTCAGCGCGGTCATAATATACAATAGCGTATGAAAAACCTAATTGGGGAATTATACCGCGAAGAAATAAATTAACTTCGCTAAACTCTTTCAGTGCCTCAATAGTTTGTCGGCTCATTAAACGGTAGTCCGCATGATTGTATATAATTTCAACCCCCATCATGCTTAATAGGCGATAATAAGCTTTGGCGGTAAAGCTTTTAAAGAATGTATCAGTCTTACGGGCATCTCGGACACCGTATACGATATCGTACCCCGCTATATAATATTCGATCATTTTTTTTATCGCGGACAAATCGTCTTGTAAATCGGCATCAACGCTAATAATGACTTCTCCTTCTACAGATAATAGGCCTGCCAATAAAGCATTTTGATGGCCACGATTGCGCGACAATTGTATTCCGTGGACGAATTCATGGGTTTCCGCCAGATACTCAATGAGTTCCCATGTCTTATCACTGCTACCATCGTCGACATAATAGACGCGGCTAGAGGGTGTTATACTTCTTTCGATAATAAGTTGCTGCAACAAATCCGCCAATCGGCTAGTTGTTTCCGCTAAAACAGCTTCTTCGTTATAGCAGGGCACGACTATGCTTACATCTACTATCCGTGGTGTTACGGATTTTTTATCAAAAACAACTTTGTTGGGTAATTTATTTTCTACGGCATCTGATGTACCTGATTGGCCTTGTGTACGGAAAGCGAAATAACGGCTGCCCAAAAAGCCAATTGCCGTGTAAGGTATAATCCCTATAGCCTGTGCTATATAAGGGCTAAAGTAAAAATGGGAACATATAAATAATACGGTAGCTAAGTTCGCCGTGTAAGCTATACCCAGTACAAGTAAATAGCGGATAAAACTTGAGGTAATATGGTCTCGACTACTAAAAGTCCAGGTTTTGTTCAAAGAAAAACTTAGCAAAATACCAATTGAATAGCCAAGCGCATTTGATTGAACAACGTTAAAGTGCAAAAAATACATGGCAAAATAAATAGTACCCAAGCCGACTAATGTATTTGCCACACCGACTATCAAATATCGTATTAGAATCATTAACTAACCACCATCTCTTATATATTGAAATTGTAATGTAACCAGTTTTAGTTAGTTCCATTTGGGTGACTATCCACCTTAGGCGGGGTCAAAATGAGAACTCGTTGAGGATGTCTTGTATTATGCGTAATGACTAAAAAGTAAAATAATCAGAAAATTAAAGTACAACATTCATGTTCATTATCACTGAAGTAGACCATAATGGCAAACAGAGTTATCAGAAACTGGATCGTTGGATCTTGTTGTTTAAACCAGTTAAAAGACAAATGGAATAAGCCGATATCGGACTTTTTGCATGTATTCAATGTATGTAGAGTCTTTAGCTAAATGACTTTCTTCCCGTATAACTCTGATGCCGATTGAAATCATTGTAATTATGTAAATTGTGAGATTCACTTCCGATGTATAGCGTAAAACATAACCCGTGATTCCCAAAATATAGCTCGCGTAAAGAGGATGACGAACTATTCGATACATATAGCTGGTCTTTATGACTCGCTTGGCAGGTACTAAAGCGAAGCTACGATTCAGGGAAATGATGCTGAGTGTTTGAAAAAATGCTCCCAGAAAAATCAAATACTCCCCAAAGGGTAGCATTCCATATTGTTCAGGTCTTAATGATAGGGGCATAAAAGTGCCTATAAAGGCCACTAACCAGTCGAAAGGGTTGATAGAAACACTACTTGGCGCACTCCTTAAAAGGTAAAAGCATACGGCCAAGGTTTCAATAATGGCAAAGAAAAGTGAAGACCATGAGTTTGTTTCAATAAAATTGTTTAAGTGCCTATAAGCAAACCAGCTCCAAAGCAAGGCCAGTAGTAATCCACTAAAGAAACTCATTACTCTTGACGATAGTATTTTATTTAATGTATTCAATGAGTCGTTCTCTTTAACAATAATTAATAGTAGTAGTAGTAGCAAGTAACGTTGATGGATTGTATCGCGTATTATAATAGCGATAGCCGATATATTCCCTTTTTGATATTACTTAAAAAACTTTTTTGACAAAATTAAGTGTGTGGAGTACTTTAACAGCAATATTTCAAGCTGACCGGACAACTGGAAGCCAACGAATTCAAGCGGATTCGTTGGCTTTTTTTTTGGAAAAAATAATAATTAATAAAACAAACCCACCATAAATTTTTAACCCGTAATAGGAAACTACCATGACTGATATCCATGAAGGAAATACCGCATTAGGCGATGTTGCCGCACGTACCCTGGCGAATGCCACCAAAACAGTCCCAATGTTGTCAACCATCACCCCAAGATGGTTGGTTCATTTATTGCAATGGAAACCACTTGAGGCCGGCATTTATCGCGTTAACAAAGTTAAGAATGAAGCAGGTCTTTTAGTAGACTGCTCAAGCCTTGACGAAAAAGAACTTCCACAAACCTTTGTTGATTATGAAGAATGGGGTCGTGAGTACCGTTTAAATGCAGTTAATACTGTATTAGATGTACATACCCGTATTTCTGATTTATACAGCAGTCCACATAATCAGATTCATGAACAATTACGCTTAACCATTGAAACCATTAAAGAGCGTCAAGAAAGTGAATTGATTAACAACGCTGAATACGGTTTATTAAACAATGTTGCTCCCGGTTTTAGAGTTCAACCTCGCACGGGTGCTCCGACGCCAGATGATATGGATGAGTTGATTTCTCGCGTCTGGAAAGAACCTGCATTTTTCCTGGCCCATCCATTAGCTATTGCAGCATTCGGTCGTGAATGTACTCGTCGTGGCGTACCACCTGCTATTGTTACTTTATTTGGTTCACAATTTATGACCTGGCGTGGTTTACCTATTATTCCTACTGATAAATTAAAAGTGGTTAATGGCAAAAGTAATATCTTGTTATTACGTACGGGTGAGAGTCGTCAAGGGGTTGTTGGTTTGTATCAGCCCAATCTGACTGGGGAATTGAGCATGGGACTTTCAGTTCGTTTTATGGGTATAAACCATAAAGCCATTGCTTCTTACTTGATCTCACTGTATTGCTCGCTGGCTGTGTTGACTGATGATGCGCTCGGAGTCCTCGAGAATGTCGAAGTGGGCAAGTATCATGAATACAAGTAACTTTGAGCCCTCAAGTACAGCGCCGCAAAGTTTTACCCAAGATACATCATTGCCAGACATTGAGCAATTAACCAAGTTGGCAAATGAGCTATTTACAGCGCTACCCTGTGATGGGTCAAGACTGGGTTTAGTTGCTTCGGCAGTGCCAAGCGAAGTGATATCACCTTTAGCAGGTGTCAATAAATCGTCTGCGCCTGGCGTTCAGGATTTTAGCCTGCCTGGCGATGCTGAGCTTAAGTCGTTTTTTTCTCAGCAACGTCAACCTTCACTAAATCAAGTGCCACACAGTCTTGATACAGGGGTCGTATTAAATAGTCCAACGACCGCTTCTAGTTTATCAAGTTTTGATAAGTCAGTGCTGGAAGGGATTTTACCGAATAATTTTGGGCTGCCTGATGAAGCGCAATTACAACAAATGTTAGTTTCACGAGTGCCTTTAGGAAGTCACCCTTCTGGAATCGGCGCTGTCGATGCAACGTCTGAGGTACCTGCGTCATTAACTGATATAGATAAGGTAAATAGCTTACAGAAACCGTTTGAAGCAGAATTGCAAAAGCTGTTCGGTAACGAAAGAGTTAACCAACCTCATCTAACTTTTCCAACCTCATTGCCTAATAGTTTGAGCGATTTTGATCCTGCTTTAATAGCTGGCTTATCACCTGAAACTTACGGGTTACCGGGCGAAGCAGAAATAAAAAAACTGTTTGCGACCCCTGGATCGGTGCCATTAAATCCAGAGTCCAAACCTACTTATTATTTTTTAGATGAACTTAAAACGGGTGAGTTTAATTCAGAGGCACCCAGCTTAAGTTCTGCTCATCCGGCTTTTGATGTTCAAGCCATTCGTCGTGATTTTCCGATACTCAAAGAACGGGTTAACGGACATCCTTTGGTATGGTTTGATAATGCGGCGACGACTCAAAAACCTCAATCGGTAATTGATAGGGTTTCTTATTTTTATGAACATGAAAACTCTAATATTCACCGTGCAGCACATGAATTAGCAGCAAGATCGACTGATGCTTATGAGAAAGCTCGCGATATCGTGGCGCGTTTCTTAAATGCCTCTTCGTCATCTGAAGTTGTGTTTGCAAGAGGAACCACTGAAGCAATCAATCTGGTTGCTCAAAGCTGGGGTCATCAACATATTAAAAAAGGCGATGAAATAGTCATTACCTGGCTAGAACATCACGCTAATATTGTACCTTGGAAACAGCTGTGTGATTTAACGGGTGCGGTGTTACGTGTAGCACCGGTTGATGATCAGGGTCAAGTATTGTTGGGTGAATATCAAAAACTACTCACATCCAAGACCAAGTTGGTGTCTTTTACTCAGGTTTCGAATGCCTTGGGAACAGTAACACCGGCTAAAGAAATGATCGATATGGCGCATCGTGTGGGTGCTCGGGTATTGCTTGACGGTGCTCAATCCGTTTCGCATTTACGTGCTGATGTACAAGCCCTGGATTGTGACTGGTTTGTGTTTTCGGGTCACAAGATATTTGGCCCGACAGGTATCGGCGTACTCTATGGTAAAGCTGACCTGCTCGAGTCAATGCCACCTTGGCAAGGTGGTGGTAATATGATCGAGGATGTGACGTTTGAGAAAATTGTCTATCAACCCGCTCCAGCCCGTTTTGAAGCAGGTACGGGTAATATCGCCGATGCGGTAGGTCTGGGTGCTGCGCTTGAATATGTATCAAAGGTGGGCATCGATAATATTGCCCGTTATGAGCATGAATTATTGCTGTATGCCATGGATGCCCTGAGAAGAATCTCCGGTTTACATTTGATAGGTACGGCGGCTGAAAAAACCAGCGTGCTGTCATTTGTGTTAGACGGCCATAGTAATCAGGATATTGGTGTAGCCCTTAATCGAGTCGGTATTGCCGTTCGTACCGGCCATCATTGCGCTCAACCTATCTTGCGCCGTTTTGGGCTGGAAAGTACGGTGCGTCCTTCGTTAGCGTTTTATAACACTCATCAGGAAGTTGATCTGTTGGTGAGTACGGTAAGACGTATTAAGAGTGGTCAATTCGTTTAAAATCTGAAGAAGCTTCTTAGCCCTCCTTTTAGCCAGTATGGTAAAGGAAGGGCTATTTAGAAAGCGATCGTTGATGTTTTTATATTAATCCAACGATTCAATTTCAACTGGATAGTTATTCTAATCCAAAATTACGCCCATTTTGACAGTGCATTAAAAAAACCAGGAATGTGATGAGTGCTGTTGTGTGCTTGTCTCGCATAAAAGTCGGCAATTTTTAAGATTAATTGTTCTTTAAAGCGTTCAGCTGGAATAATGCCTTCCTCATGGGGTGTAACAGCTTTCCAATAATCTTTAACTTGATGAATAGTCAATGTCGCATAAATTAAGATTTGCTGTGTTGATTTATCGGCTGTATCAAAAGCAGTTAACCAGCTTTGTTGTAAATCGTTTAGGCTATTAAAATTCAACTGCTGACAATGCTGGATTCTTTCACAAGCACGTTTAAACTGATCCGGCTGCATAAGATTTCCGTCATTAATCAGCTTGTGCGCCATTTCTCGGTAAACAGCTTTCAGGTTGATCGGCACATTATTGAAATGCACAACTGGGGAATAGTCATCAAAAAGAGGTTGCAAATCGGGAATCAGGAAATAGGCTTCTTTATAAATTAATCCGGTGATAAAAATGGACTTTTCAAGTATGGCCTGTTGATTGATTTGTCCTTGCTGATAGAGCCTATAAAACAAGGCTTCACTATCTGTTATAGGATAACTATCGTCGAATTTGCACAGCGGCAAATCCAGGTCAATGATGGCAAAGAGCTTGTCTTTATTCAGGTAGGAATCATTACGCGGCTGTGAGTGCATTTTCTGTAATTCAAAATAAGTGTTGATGACATCCTGTCTATCACCACAGATGAAAAATTCAGGGCGTTTTTGTTTCCACCAAACAGGGATGCAAGCCTTATAAAAATTGGCGTCGGGAAGTTTTTCTAGTTGCCGATAGCTGGAAGGTGAAGCTTTGCCTTCATCAGCGTGTATATTGCCTTCACAAAGAATTACGATTTTATTTTGGGCACGTCGAGAATTGATAATTGTGTTGCAATGCTCTTGCAACTCGGTATTTGAAAGGCTCATCGTTAATGTGGAATGAGCTTAGGCTCAAGTTCTTTGACATGCGCAGGCGTCAGGGCTTCGCAGAGTCCGTAAGAATGTGTCGCTAAAATATATTGGTTATCTTTACCCCACTCGACTAAATCGCGGACGATTTGATATTGCCAATCAGGATGTAGGGCATTTTCTATTTCATCCATGAGTACAATGTTTTCACCTTTGGGTAATGATTTTAACCAGACATAAATGCTTAAGCGTTTTAATTCGCCGTGGCTTAAGTCTTCTGGATAAATTTCTATGTCATCATTGGTTTTGAATACTATTCCGGTGATAGCGGCATTTTCATCCAATTGCGGCAATACTTTTTTGCCTTGCATTAATAGATTCAGTTCTGCCATTATTTTTTGATATCTTGTGCCATTAGTTCCTGTATCGACGAAGGATTTAAAGTCTTGATTACGGGCTTGTTCAATTGATGAGATAACGGCATCAACAGCAAAAACATCAAAGGTTAAGAAGTTGGGTAATTTGTTTTTAGCTTCATCAAGACTTGATTCATAGTTATCTATCCAACGATTTCTTTTCACATCACGTTTTTTAAAAAGCAATTTCTTTGTCGATTCATCAAGAAATAAATAAATTTGTGTGGGAGGCGCAGAAAGAAACACCTGTTTAGAAAGTATCGTTAGAATAGCTTTTATGTCTTTTGTCGATTTGTTGGCATTTGAAGAAAAACATAAAAGCCCTATTGCATTGTCATTGCAAGAATAGCTTGTAACGTAATGTTGTTTTCTAATTGTTAAGCTTTTATAAATGCTTTTAGCTAAAGGTGGAATTGTTGCAATTAATTTTTTTCTTTCCTCCATGTATTTATCAAAACCAGATGCTAAGGCTTTCATCATTGCTTGTTTTTCACGTGGAGATAGAGAGGGATCTGAATCTATATTCGCATCATAAAAGTCTTGTTCGATTTCAGCATCTGATCTTTCATCAGAAAGCAGACGTTCATTTTTAGGAAAGATACCAAAAGAAACCATTTCCTTATTAAAAATAGGATCAATATCCAATTGACGCAAATAATCATCATTGTAAAGAGTAAACTCCAACTCAATCTTCTCATCACCGTCTATCAACTCAAATCGAGCCAGCAGCTTGCTATTTTCGTCTTCTGGAATTGTTACACGCTCCAGCATATTGGCAATAAATTGATGTCGTTCACTATGCGCTGAACAATGCAGCAACACAAAAATCAGCTGTAACAACGTACTTTTACCGCCGCCATTAAGACTGCCTAGCGGAAAGACAGTAGGATTAAATGTTTGCTCAAAGGTAATATCTATATCTTTTAATACTCTAAAGTCAGGGACTTGAACGCGTAACAAGTGCATAGTATTTTCCTATTAAATTCAGTGGAGCAATGCCGTTCTCTATGCCATTTTATCATTCATTTCAATACCGCAGATAATTGGGTGGATATTGCAGGTCGTACCGGCTTTGGTAAGTGGTTTCCAGCAGTTTCAAAACGGGGCATACCCCTTTCCAAGTCATGGTTTTTGCCCATTCCAAGGTGACTCTAGTTAACGTAGCCGTCTTGCGATCCCAACCAAATATCTTTTCAGCCAAGTGCGATTTTGAGTTCAAATAATCAATAGACACCTGTGCTTGAAACTCTCACCTTGTTGCCCCAGTTAATTTTTTCGCAGCATCTTTAATCGTAGCTATGTGTTGTTTCGAT
>QVQE01000054.1 GCA_003584865.1 Methylococcales bacterium | reverse complement strand
CTAATGGCATGGATATAAACCTTCATTGTACAATGAACTGAAGGTTTGTGTTCATTTGTACATCGAAAGAAACCCGTTTTCATGACTTTATAAAGCCAAGAATTGCATAAAGTGTAAACCGGTAAATGAAGGATGCCTAAATCCCCCTCACTTTTGTACGCTGGTAATAGAGTGACTATTTCTGTTACCAAAGCACATTCTCTAGGTATTTTCAGCAACTCCCATCAAAATTACAGTAACTTTTTTTCTGATTTAAAGTTACTGTAAATGTTACTGTATTTCGTTGGACAATAAAAAAGCCCACAAGTCAGGTAACATGTGGGCTTTAATACTTCGTTGGGTCTCTTAGAACCCCTATTTGGTACCGGCGGCCGGATTTGAACCGGCACGACTTGCGTCACCACCCCCTCAAGATGGCGTGTCTACCAATTCCACCACGTCGGCATAAACTTTTATTACATCCTTATCCAAATTCAACAAAGATTTATTTACCTTCACCTATCGTCTTCAACTCTTCGGCTTTAGGTACTTCTGTGTTTTTAATCTCTGCACTAGGAACAGGTGCATCAACTTTAGCTTCAGAAGCTGACTTAACTTCTGGAACTGATGGCACTTCAGCTTGTGTGTTTACCTCTTTTTGTCCAGCAACATCAACAGCGCTTTCGCTGTCACTACTGCCTGTAATAAGGTCAAATGCTGCACCTTTGTGCCCATTAATGACCGCAAGCCCCAAGCTTGTTATAAAAAACAATGTTGCTAAAATTGCAGTAGCACGAGACAAAAATGAAGCCGCTCCCTGAGCACCAAAAACAGAACCCGCAGAACCCGTACCAAAAGTGGCACCCGCATCTGCTCCCTTACCTTGCTGCATTAATATTAAACCAATAATACCTAAACCCAGCAACACATGAATAACGATAATTACCTGATACATGAAAGTCTAAACTGCTCTAAATCGAATTAAAAATCTTTAAAAAGGATTCCGCATCCAAGGAAGCCCCACCTATTAAGCCACCATCAATATCAGGCATGGCAAATAAACCTTTTGCATTATCCGGCTTAGCGCTACCGCCGTATAAAATTTGTATTTTATCAGCAATCGACTGATCTTTTGCTGCAATATATTGGCGAATATAATAATGAACTTCTTGCGCTTGCTCGTCAGTTGCTGTTTTTCCTGTACCAATGGCCCAAACAGGCTCATAAGCAATCACTGCCGCATCAAATGCAGCAATGCCAACTAGATCAATCACTGCATCCAATTGCTCATTAATAACTGCAAAAGTCTTGTCTTGTTCACGTTCTTCCAACGTCTCACCCACACAAAGAATAGGTACAACATCTTGTGCTTGCGCCTGTTTAAAACGAGCCGCAACAGAGGCATCCGTATCGCCGTAATAGCTACGTCTTTCAGAGTGACCCACCAACGCATAGGTGACACCAATTTCTTTCAGCATAGTCGCTGAAATTTCGCCTGTATAGGCTCCTGAAGACTGATCAGCAACATTTTGTGAACCCAATGCTAACGCAGTACCTTTTACCACTTCAGCGATATAGGGCAAGTAAACGTAAGGCGCACAGACTGCGATATCCGCATGATTTGAACCTAAGCCTGCAACAATACCTTTTGCAAGCGACTCAGAACTCTCGCGAGTTCCATTCATTTTCCAATTTCCGACCACCAGAGACCGACGCATCAACATTACTCCCACAAAGAATCAAACCGCTAATGATATAGCCTTATAACTCATAATTCAAGCATCGATTACTTTCTTAACACCTTCGGCCAATTCCTGAGCTAAATTATTGACTAAAGTTTCGGACTCACCTTCAACCATAACACGGATTAAAGGCTCCGTTCCTGAGGCTCTTAGTAAGACACGTCCCTTATCACCTAACTTGTTTTCAGCCGCAGACACCGCTTTTTGTATCACTGTATTATTACTCAAATCAACCGTTTTGCCGGTCTTAATATTAAGTAGCACCTGCGGATATTTTTGCATACCCAACTTCAACTCAAATAAGCTTTTACCGCTATCATACATCTCCGCCAAGACTTGCAACGCGGCAATTATACCATCACCCGTCGTAGTTTTATCCAAACAGATAATATGTCCGGAGCTTTCTCCACCGAGAATTCCATCATGATCAGCCATCATCTCCAACACGTAACGATCACCTACTTTTGCTCTTAAGAGCCTGACGCCCAAGCGATCAAGACCATGCTCCATACCTAGATTTGTCATTAACGTACCAACAACCGGCCCAACTAACTGACCTGCTGTTAATTTTGATTTTGCAATAATGTAAATAAGCTCATCACCATCAACCACTTCGCCCTTGTGATCAACCATAATTAACCGGTCACCATCACCATCCAAAGCAATACCAATATCGGCCTGATGAGCCAATACTGCGGCAACTAATTTTTGAGGCTTTGTCGCCCCACAGTCATCATTTATGTTAAGCCCATTAGGATCGGCTCCGATGACAATCACTTCCGCACCTACTTCACTAAACACATGCGGAGCAATATGATAGGTCGCACCATTAGCACAGTCCACAACCACCTTCATACCGCTAAAATCAAACCGTGTTGGGATACTTGCCTTACAAAACTCAATATAACGACCCGAAGCATCAACCACTCTCTTTGCCTTACCCAATTCCGACGATTCCACCGTTGTCATAGGAGAGTCGATATAATACTCGATTTTTTCTTCTATATCATCAGGCAACTTGGTACCTTGTACTGAGAAAAACTTCACGCCATTATCATAATAAGGATTATGTGAAGCACTAATCACAATACCTGCTTTTGCCCTTAAGGTACGCGTCAAATAAGCAACCCCTGGCGTCGGCATGGGCCCTAACATACGAGTATCTACACCCGCCGCAGATAAGCCCGCCTCCAAAGCAGATTCAAACATATACCCCGAAATACGCGTGTCCTTACCGACAAGAACAAAGCCATGCCCCTCACTGGCAAAAACTCTCCCTGCTGCCCAACCGAGCTTCAGTAAGAAATCTGCTGTAATTGGAAACTCACCCACCTTACCCCTAATACCATCTGTACCGAAATATTTTCTTTCCATAACCATAAAACTCACCATTCTAAAAATATAGAGATTTACCCTATAAAATACCAATCAAAACTTACAATAATCAAGCTTCAACACAATAAAAAAAGGAGAGGCAGCAGGCCTCTCCTTATTCTATAGTCAAAACAAATTAATTTTGTTCTGCAGTATGCCCAATAGCTTTATCGTTTTGCTTCTCATCGAGCCCTTTTTTTTCGTCAACATTAATATCACCACGAGGCGGCTTATCATCCCAACCTTGAGGATCTCTTACCGGTTTACGAGCCATCAAATCATCAATTTGAAACTTATCAATCGTTTCATATTTCATTAATGCCGCAGCCATCGAATGCAAAATATCAATATTTTCTTTTAAGATACGTTCAGCACGCTCATAGTTTCTATCGATAAACGAACGAATTTCTTCATCAATAGTATGGGACGTTTCTTCTGCAACTGTTTTATGCTGGGTCACAGAACGCCCCAGAAAAACCTCACCTTCTTCTTCACTATAAGATAATGGCCCTAAGCGTTGGGATAAACCCCACTTGGTCACCATATTCCTGGCTAGCTCAGTCGCCCGTTCAATATCATTAGAAGCGCCAGTACTCACCTGTTCCCAGCCGAATACAACTTCTTCTGCAATACGTCCACCATACAAACTTGAAATCATACTATCCAGTTTTTGTTTACTGGCGCTGTACTGATCTCGTTCTGGCAGAAACATAGTGACACCTAAAGCCCGACCTCTTGGCATGATACTCACTTTATAAACTGGGTCGTGTTCTGGGACTAATTTACCAACAATGGCATGTCCAGCCTCATGATAGGCTGTCATTTTCTTTTCTTTTTCATCCATGACCATGGTGTGACGCTCAGCACCCATAATCAACTTATCTTTAGCTTTTTCCAAATCAGCCATGTTGACCACACGCTTATTCATTCTGGCAGCGAATAAGGCAGCCTCATTAATTAAATTTGCCAAGTCCGCACCAGAAAACCCGGGTGTACCTTGCGCAATATATTTAACTTGAACATCATTATCGGAAGGCACTTTTTTCATGTGTACATTCAGAATTTGCTCACGCCCCCTCACATCAGGTAAACCCACTGTGACCTGGCGATCAAAGCGACCCGGACGTAACAATGCCTTATCCAATACATCTGGGCGGTTAGTTGCAGCAATAACGATAATGCCTTCATTACCTTCAAAACCATCCATTTCAACCAGTAACTGGTTTAAGGTTTGTTCACGCTCATCATTACCGCCGCCTAAACCCGCGCCACGTTGACGACCGACCGCATCAATTTCATCAATAAAAATGATACAGGGTGCATGTTTCTTGGCTTGCTCAAACATATCACGAACACGCGAAGCACCGACCCCTACAAACATCTCAACAAAGTCAGAACCGGAAATAGTAAAGAACGGTACTTTAGCTTCACCTGCAATCGCTCTGGCTAACAATGTCTTTCCCGTTCCTGGAGGCCCAATCATTAATGCCCCACGTGGAATCTTGCCACCCAGCTTTTGATATTTTGCAGGATCTTTAAGGAAGTCGACCATTTCTACCACTTCTTCTTTGGCCTCATCACAACCGGCCACATCAGCAAAAGTGACTTTAATCTGATCTTCTTCAAGCATACGGGCTTTACTTTTACCAAAGCTCATAGCACCTCGACCACCCGCACCGCCACCTTGCATCTGCCTCATAAAAAAGACCCAGACAGCAATCAACAATAGCATCGGCCCAAAAGAAACCAATAACTGCATTAACAACGAAGGTTGTTCTGGCGGAACGGCTTTGATATCGACATTATTCGCTAACAGATCATCAATTAAATGGGCATCATTCGGTGCATAAGTTTTAAAAACTTGACCATTCTGGGTTTTACCCTTGATAATGTGTTCATCAATCATCACCTGTTGTACCTGACCCGCCTTCACTGACTCAATGAATTGCGAATAGGATAATGATGAATCGATTCTTTCTCCTTGTGAGCCAAAATTGTTAAACAGAGTCATCAACACCACAGCGATGACCACCCACAGGATTATATTTTTTACCATATCATTCACAAACACACCCTAGCCCCGAACGGCTGTCGGTTTAAAAAACTGATTAATTATATCAGGAGTCATCTTCCTGACCGTCGTTATTTATCTTGAACTTAGTCTAAAGTCAGGCAAAATTCTCGTTTTGCAGATATAAGGGCAGCATTCTATGATTTAAACCCTTTCGCCAAAATATAAACTTCATTACTGCGTGGCCTTGATGCTTTAGGCTTTCTGATAACTACTTTTGAAAAACTTTGCTGTACATCTTGATAAAACGCCTCGAAGCCTTCACCATGAAACAACTTTACCAAGAAACAACCCTCTTTACTTAGAATGGCCCTTGCAGTTTCTAAAGCCAGTTCCCCTAAATAAATAGCCCTAGGCATATCAACGGCTTTATTACCACTCATATTGGGCGCCATATCCGACATGACCAATGTAACAGGTGCCTCCGCTAAAGCAACCTGAAGTTGCTCAAACACAGAATCTTCCCGAAAGTCACCTTGAATAAACTCTACCCCCTCCAAGGCATCCATAGGCAAAATATCCAAAGCCACCAATTTATTCTTTTTACCCATCAACTGCCTTGCATACTGAGACCAGCCACCGGGTGCTGCTCCCAAGTCAACAATATTCATCCCCGGTTTAATCAATTGATCCTTCTCCTGAATTTCTTTTAGCTTAAACACAGCTCGCGACCGATAGCCGTGAGCCTGAGCCATTTTGACATACTCATCTTCAAAATGTTCTGCCATCCAGCGACTACTGCTTTTACTTCGACCCATAATATGTTGTATAGTGCATGGTAACTTTTTGATTTAGGAATAACGAGTGAACACTGCAGACAAGAAAAAACGCCGAGCTGAGGCTCACACTTTAAAACCGGTTGTTATGATTGGTCAATCAGGTCTTACTGCCGCTGTACTTGCGGAACTAGACATAGCGCTTAACACACACGAACTACTTAAAGTAAAAATACGTGCAGAACGCGATGATCGAAAGTTAATTATTGAGCAAATGTGTACAGAAGCATGCGCAGAACTTATTCAAACTATTGGTCAAATCGCCGTTATTTATCGATTAAATCCAAATAAGTAAGCATAAGCAAGACGCGGGGGGATTTATCTAATAAAATCTCCCCCAATCCCTCTTTTTCAAAGAGGGGAACTGAATACCTACGCTTAATCAATTAAATATACTTAATTGAAAGAATCTCGTAATCAACATCACCGCCGGGCGCTTTAACCGTCACTACATCCTCGACTTCTTTTCCAATCAAAGCCCGCGCAATCGGTGAGCCAATCGAAATACGTCCCTCTTTAATACTGGCTTCGTCTTCTCCGACAATCTGATAGGTCACTCTTTTCTCAGCTTCAATATCTTCTATCTCAACCGTTGCTCCAAACACTACTCGACCATTAGCATCGACTTTGGTCACATCAATAATCTGTGCATTAGATAACTTGCCTTCAATTTCAGCGATACGTCCTTCTGCAAAACTTTGTTGCTCCTTTGCTGCATGATATTCAGCATTTTCCTTTAAATCACCGTGTGCACGCGCTGTGGCTATAGACGCGATAATACGCGGACGTACAACAGATTTTAACTCATCCAACTCTGCACGCAGTTTTTCAGCACCTGTTACAGTGAGTGGTACTTTATTCATTTTATTTAAGCTCCATTAATCTTCTTTATAGTGTAAAAGCCGCCGTTAAAAAATACATGGGGCTTTTTACCACTAACCTTTTTAAATCAAACTATTATGTAAGTCCTGCAAGCAATTCACATCGCCTGCTTCTAACTCACCCAAGGCGTAGCAAGCCGCCCGCGCACCTGCCATCGTCGTATAATAAGCCACTCTATGCTGCAAGGCTTCTCTACGCATAGCGAACGAGTCTGAAATAGCGGTTTTCCCTTCGGTGGTATTAATGATCAACTGAATCTGATCATTTTTAATCATATCAACCGCATTCGGACGTCCTTCGTTGACCTTATAGACGACCTCACAAGGAATACCGGCGGCTCTAATAAACTTTGCGGTACCATTTGTAGCCACAATCTCATACTTTTTATCGACCAACATCTTCGCGATATCAGCCACTTTAGACTTATCATTGTCACGAATACTAATCAGTACTTTGCCACTCTCATTCAAGCTGACACCCGCAGCCCGCTGTGATTTGGCAAAAGCCTCACCAAAGGTTTTACCAACACCCATTACTTCGCCCGTCGATTTCATTTCAGGGCCCAGTAAAGGATCAACCCCCGGAAACTTCACAAAAGGAAACACCGCTTCCTTAACTGAATAGTAACCAGGGATACGTTCTTCAGTCATACCTTGTTGCGCCAATGTTTGTCCCACCATCACCCGCGCGGCAATTTTTGCCAAGGGATAGCCGGTCGCTTTAGAAACGAATGGCGCAGTACGTGATGCTCTTGGATTCACTTCAAGTACGTAAATATCGTCACCCTGAATGGCGAACTGAGTATTCATTAACCCCCTAACACCCAGTGCTTCAGCCATTTTAGCCACTTGTTTACGTAACTCATCCTGAATACGGGGCGCAAGATCATAAGGTGGTAACGAACAGGCAGAATCACCCGAGTGTACACCCGCTTGTTCAATATGCTCCATCAAACCACCAATCAAGATACGCTCACCGTCATAGATAGCATCCACATCCATTTCTACCGCATCATCCAAAAAGCGATCAAGTAAAACAGGTGCATCATTCGAAACACTGACTGCCTCTTTCATATAGCGCTGCAAGCCTTCGTCATTGAAGACTATTTCCATACCACGACCACCCAATACATAAGAAGGCCTAACCACCAAAGGATAGCCCAACTCTTTAGCGACAATAAGCGCTTGCTCAATCGAACGCGCCGTGCCATTAGGCGGTTGCTTTAATCCCAATCGTTCTAATAACTTTTGGAAGCGTTCTCTATCTTCTGCCAAATCAATGGAATCAGGTGAAGTACCAATAATAGGCACACCCGCTGCCTCTAAGGCTCTAGCCAGTTTTAACGGTGTTTGACCCCCGTATTGAACAATAACGCCTTTAGGCTTTTCAAGATGCACAATTTCCAAGACATCCTCTAATGTTAAAGATTCAAAATATAAGCGATCAGAGGTATCAAAATCCGTTGAAACCGTTTCAGGATTACAGTTAATCATAATGGTTTCATAACCGTCTTCACGCAGAGCTAACGCCGCATGAACACAACAATAATCGAACTCAATCCCTTGACCAATACGATTAGGCCCACCACCTAAGATAATGATTTTTTCTTTATCAGACACCCGCGCTTCACACTCTTCATCATAGGTCGAATATAAGTACGCAGTATCGGATGAAAATTCAGCCGCACAGGAATCAATACGCTTATAAACTGGACGAATATTCAGCTTATGTCGGGTATTACGCACTTCATTCTCAGAGGCATTCAGCAATTTAGCAATACGCTTATCTGAGAAGCCTTTACGCTTTAACTTATAAAGCTCGCCAGCGACTAGAGTAGACAGCGTCTTCGTGGACAGGGATTGCTCAGTAATAATCAAATCTTCAAGCTGAGCCAAGAACCAAGGGTCAATTTTACAAACCTCATGAATCTCCTCTACCGACATACCGCTACGAAAGGCATCCGCCACATACAATAACCGGTCTGGCCCCGGATGCCGCATTTCCCTGTGCATCTTTTCTTTTGCATCATCGGCATTCAGGTCGACAATTTCATCCAAACCACTAATGCCAATCTCTAAACCACGCAAGGCTTTTTGCAATGACTCCTGGAAAGTTCGACCAATCGCCATGACTTCGCCCACTGACTTCATTTGTGTGGTTAAACGATCATCAGCTTGCGGAAATTTCTCAAAGGTAAACCGTGGCACTTTAGTTACCACGTAATCAATCGTCGGTTCAAAGGACGCAGGCGTAGCTCCGCCAGTGATTTCATTTTTCAACTCATCCAGGGTGTAACCTACCGCTAATTTAGCCGCGACTTTAGCAATGGGGAAACCTGTTGCTTTAGAGGCCAATGCAGATGAACGAGACACCCGTGGATTCATCTCAATCACAATCATCCGACCGTTGACTGGATTAATAGCTACCTGTACGTTAGAACCACCGGTATCAACACCAATCTCACGTAAAACCGCTATCGAAACATTACGCAGAATTTGATATTCCTTATCCGTTAAGGTTTGCGCAGGTGCTACGGTAATTGAATCACCGGTATGAACACCCATAGGATCAAAGTTCTCAATAGAACACACAATGATGCAGTTATCTTTAGAATCACGCACCACTTCCATTTCGTATTCTTTCCAACCCAACACAGATTCTTCAATCAATAACTCTTTAGTCGGCGATAAATACAAACCACGCTCGCAAATCTCAACAAACTCTTGCTTATTATAGGCAATGCCACCACCACTTCCGCCCATAGTAAAAGACGGACGCACAACCGTTGGATAACCGACTTCTTTTTGCGCAGCTAAGGCTTCTTCCATGGAGTGAGCAATTTTTGATTTTGCCACTTCAAAACCGATACGTGCCATAGCCTCATTAAATAACTGACGATCTTCTGCCATATTAATGGCTTCTTTAGTGGCACCAATCATTTCTACGTTGTACTTGGCTAATACACCATTCGCATCCAAGTCCAAGGCACAGTTCAAAGCCGTTTGCCCACCCATCGTTGGCAAAATGGCATCGGGGCGTTCCTTGGCTATAATCTTCTCAACGGTTTTCCAGTCAATGGGTTCGATATAAATAGCATCCGCCATATCAGGATCCGTCATAATCGTCGCAGGATTAGAGTTCACCAGAATAACGCGATAACCTTCTTCCCTGAGCGCTTTACAGGCTTGCGTACCTGAATAATCAAACTCACAGGCTTGCCCGATGACAATAGGGCCTGCGCCCAGTAATAGTATGGATTTTATGTCAGTTCTTTTTGGCATGTTGTTGTTTTAATGTTATGTTTTTCTACTATATGCTAGAGATAGTTCTTTGAAAGTATGATACTTGTAGCGTTATTTAACTGGCTTCACACCCAAATCTTTACAAATCTTATTAGCTAAAATATCACTTACTTTATTGTGACGCGGAATAGCGGAACGCTTGTTTTGCAAGGGATTTTGCCACCATGAATGCCGCCCACCTTCTCTTAATAATTCACAGCCGTGTGCGTTTAAATATCTGATCAACTCAGAACGCTTCATAATGCAATACGTTCTTCTCGGTAATCTGACCCTGCATTTAATAATGCTTCTTCACGATTAAAGGTTAAGGCTTCCTGTAAGGTTATTTTTAAACTGTCGAGTAGTTCGCGGTATGTAGCTTCTTGACAATTCACTCCCTGTATTTCCTCAATCCAACCGACCCACCAATCGCCGTCTTGTTTTATTATTGCAGTATATTCGTTGTTCATGATGTTTTGGTTAATATATCGGATTACAGTTCTATATAAATGGCTATAGGGTCAATTATTACTTCATTACTTAAACGACCTATGAAAGTTTCTTCGATTATAGTATTTATGTCTTTTATCAACAATAGACCAAATGACTACACTTATTCCTACGATAGACAGGAAAACAGTCATCGCGATTATAAAATTTGTCACGTCTCATTTCCCGAAATATGCCCCACCCACTACACATTGTTAAACACCACATCCTCATAAATATCGGCTAAACTCAAAACTGCATGAAACGAATCACAGTCAATAGCCAGTGTTTCATCAGCCTCTAGCAATGCCGTTTGCCATTCATCCTGGGCATCTCGAACAAAATATTCAACTTGTTTTTGTTCGCTACTAACCAGCAAGTAATAACGTAAACCCGGTATTTTCTGGTAAGCCAATAACTTTTCACGACGGTCTATACTGGCAGTGCTGGACGACAAGACTTCAGCTATAAAACATGGCTGTTGCTTATAATATTCGCCTTTATCCTGCGCATTACAAACTAACATCACATCAGGATAATAATAAGCGTTACGCCAAGCTATTTTCAGCTTCATATCACTGACAAACACGCCACAATGCCCACCGCGTGCCGCTGCACGAAGATGAAAGCCGACATTTAAACTGATACGGTTATGCCGCTCACTCGCACCAGCCATTGCATACAGTTGCCCGTCAACATATTCATGACGCAACTCAGCAGTCAATTCAGCTGCCAGATATTCCTGTTCCGATAAATGAACGAGCCTTTGCAGGGCAGTCATAATTTAACGATCAGCCATCAACCCAATAAATTCATCAAATAACCCTTCCACATCATTCGGACCTGGACTGGCTTCTGGATGTCCCTGAAAACTGAACGCAGGGCAATCAGTACGCTTAATCCCCTGCAAACTTCCATCGAATAACGAGCGATACGTGGCGACTACATTATCGGGTAGACTGGCTTCATTCACTGCAAAACCATGATTTTGGCTACTGATCATCACGCGACCTGTGGCAATTTCTTGCACAGGGTGATTCGCTCCATGATGGCCGAACTTCATTTTTTCAGTTTTTGCACCGCTAGCAAGAGCCAATAACTGATGACCTAAACAAATGCCAAACACTGGGACTTTACTTTCTAGAATCGTTTTGATGGCTTCAATCGCATAAGTACATGGCTCTGGATCACCCGGGCCATTGGATAGAAACACCCCGTCTGGCTTCAGAGCCAACACTGTTTCAGCAGACGTAGTCGCAGGAACAACCGTCACTCGACAGCCACGATTAACCAATAATCTAAGAATGTTACGTTTAACACCAAAGTCATAAGCCACGACATGCTTCGTTAAGTTTTGACCTTGGGTATGACCGTCTTCTAAGTTCCAAATGTTTTCAGTCCATTCATAAGATCTTGCAACGGTCACTTCTTTGGCGAGATCCATGCCTTTTAAGCCTGGGAAACCGTCGATTACCGATGTGGCAGTCTCCACAGAAACAGAATCCCCTGCCATAATGCAACCTCGTTGTGCCCCTTTATCGCGTAATAAGCGCGTTAGTTTTCGCGTATCAACATCAGCGATAGCCACTACCTTGTTATCGAATAAGTATTGTTGCAAGGTTTTTTCACTGCGCCAGTTACTGGCTAGAATTGGTAAATCCTTAATCACCAAGCCGCTGACAAAAACACCTGCTGACTCATCATCTTCGCTATTAGTACCCACATTTCCAATATGTGGATACGTTAAGGTCACAATTTGCTGCGCATAAGAAGGATCGCTAAGAATTTCTTGATACCCGGTCATCGCAGTATTAAAAACGACCTCGCCTACAGAACAACCGTCAGCACCTATTGATACACCGTTAAATACAGTTCCATCTTCTAACACTAATAATGCAGACTTAGCCAAACAACTTACCTCAAATAGACAAAACGGGATGAACCGTTAAGTGTTCATCCCGCTATAAAAAATCAAACCCCATCAATATACAAAATTATATCACTTTGGTCATTAACAATTATTAAAACTGCTAGTGATTCAACGGCTACTTTCAATGTAACCCGTCACTTTTTGCACTGGAACCTCTGTTTTTAACAAGGCACACGCCAGAGGCATAAAGGGAGTCAATTGTGGAATAACAGGTATTTTCCAGGCTTTCCCAAGAATAAAAGCAAAGGAGTTATTAAGCCAAGGCTTATTAGACTTAGCCTGTTGAAGAATAAACTTATAAGAGTCCTCATCGATTATGATGCCAAAGTTTTCTACCCACACTTCAATCGACTCGGCTTCACCGTATAAGTGGATGTGCGCATAAGCGGTTTTAGCATCAAGATCTACCGCATAATCCTTAACGTCTGCAATGCCTTTGAGTTTATAGTTAGCGACCCGTAATACGATCTTTTTTGGCGCCCACTTGATGGCTAATTTAATTAAACGTACCAGTCTGTTTATCATTTTGTTTGTCATCTTATTTTCCTTTCCTCCCTTAATCTGCAATTTACCCTATTTTTTAAAATAGATATATGTTAGCTTTAATTATCTTGTATTATAACACCTATTAAACACCCGTGATCTATGCAGTTGTATGCAAAAGGTGTGAAATCAATTTGTTATAACACGAGAGAGATAACACCATGAAAAAAATTCTTTTAACAGTCAGTATGCTGATGACAATGTCAGCAAACGCAACTACCTTTGGCCCCGTAGAAAATTTTGATGTCATCAATGATACGGGCAAAACAGCTCACGGATTTCATATTCGCCTACATGGTTTACACAGTTCTGAGATTACATCCCTATTCGGTGCTGCTAATCGCTGGCCGACCATGGAACGTTACGGCGTACCTACGGTAACGGATGCACCTGATATGTCCTATGTTGATGTGACTTACCAGGCAACTTTTGACCCCACTAAAAACGCTTGGCCTATTGGCACTCAAAGTGGCACACTGGCAGTAGCCCCTACTGATAGCTGTTGGCCTTTGGGTGATAAAAACTACAATACGACCACTTATCCCTGCGATCATTTCGGTGTATCCACCTCAGTCGTTGCAACCTCAGTTGATTATGAGTGGTTATTAGAAACATCACCTTCTTCTTCAACACTGGTCAGTTCGGTGTCGAATATTCCCAGCACGTCCTGGGCTGTTCCGGCTGCTGTAGTAGCACAACCTGCTGCACCTCAAATTCCAGTACCTGCTATTAAGATTGCGCCTGTTCCACAGGCATGGGAATTCGGTGAGCCTAAATGGTACAAAGTAACCGCGACCGGTTATGGCTACAATGTTGCGGTAGAAGATTTAGTTGCTGAAAATGCGGCCATTAAATTGGGGCAAAACACGCAAACAGAATGGCAGTTATTGCAATATGATTCAGGCAATCCTAATGGTTCAGGAAAAGTTGATTTAACGGGTGTTGCACCTGATCCAGGTGCCAAGTCAATTGTTTATCGTTTTGAAATTTACTCGTACAAAGGCCGCTTTGATCCTCAAACCCATGAAGCACTTGACTTAGATCCTAATGTCAGTAAAGGTGATTATCAAGGTGCCCAAAATGCAGCTGTTAATCTTGATGGTGTTGTACCGGCTGCCGTTATTCCTGTTGCACCTGCTATTAATAATTCCTTACCGGATGCGGTTGCTGGTGTTACCTACAAACAAATAATATCGGTTACACCGGGTCATGCGGGTGATACTGTTAATGTGACGGTGACAGGATTACCGCACGGCTTAAGTTTCAATCCTGCTAATAATACTGTTTCAGGCATGGCTACTCAAATTGGAACCTTCAATGTACTTGTAACAGCAACTGACGTATCGAATGGTGCATCACCGGTGACAGCCACAACCCCGATGAAGGTCACTGATCCTGCCATCGTGTTTACTGCGACTTTACCGAATGCGACGGCGGGTGCTATGTATAATTATTCATTAGCGGCTTCAGGTGGTGATGCGCCATTTACTTATGCCTTAACCAGTGGCAAATTGCCTGCGGGTCTTACCTTATCAACCACAGGTTTAATCTCTGGCAAACCAACCGCTGTGGGTATCGTCACACTTTCATTTACCGCAACAGACAGTGTGGGAGTATTAAGCCCTATTGCCAGTTCAAATTTAAGCGTAGTTACACCTGCTGCTGCTTGCAGTGGAACAAACTCAGTCATTTCATTTGCCAATAAGTTCTGGCTTGATATTAGTGGTGGTTTGGCTCAAGGCGGCATCAGTGTCTATTATGCACCTAAAGCCAATACAACCTTTGCCCCCGGCTTAACCTTTGGCGCATTTGCGGCGGGGCAGTTGGTTACCTACAGTGGTCAGATGGATGCTGCTAATCAATTTTGTTTAGCCAATACCATGAGTGTCAGTTTGCCACTTAGATTAACCGCTCCTGCCTTTACCAGTGTGCAGATTAACACTGCGTTTGGTCCCTATATAATTGCACCGAAGGGTGGCTGGTCTCCCTATACGATTGCCGTAACGGGAACATTGCCTAAAGGTGTCACCTTCAATGGCACTACAATCAGTGGAACACCTACAGTAAGTGGTACCTTCCCTGTTGCCATTTCAGTGACTGACGCACAAAAAAACAAGTACAACATTACTACGCTTTCAATTGTAGTAAATCCTGCACCTGTTATAGCGGGTATAGCGGGTTCATGTACAATACCTGCGGGTGCTAAAACGTATGCCGGTGTGCAAGGCGCAGTCACTGCGGTATCGGGCACTACCGTAACCATCGGAAAAACGGTTGTGACAGTACCTGCTTGTGCCAGCATTACATGGAAAGGAAACTGGACTGGCTTAACGAAGGCAATTCGTAATGGATATAACGTACAGGTATCAAAAGGTTATGTCTTGAACGGTGTAACAACGGCAACGACCTTAATTATTGATAACGGCCTATAAGCTGTCGATACAAAAGGGTCGGGGTTGCTCGATACTTTGCAATAAATGAAGGCACCATGACTAACAGCACATCCAATAGGTTGTGGTGCCTCATACAATACGATGACGCAGTGCATATAATACTCACGCTAAAGGCATCGAATACAGCTCAACCAAGCAAGGGTGCAGACAAGACGTTTTCACCCCCTCTTCTCTTCAGGTCACTGATGCTGTGCTTGCAAGTCACAGATGCTTTGCTTACAGGTAACCGGTGCTACGCTTGATTGTTAGATAATACCTGCAAAAAAAACAATCATGCTTTGCAGAAACAGCATATATGTACTCATTCGCGGTAATGGGTGCGGTCTTACGAAGTATTCTATGAGTTACGTCAACTCGATCGATGGTGTGTGTGAAGCTATTGGATGCTTTTTGGGAGTGAAATCCTTGAGGGATAGGGATTATTCTTTAATAACAGCTAAAGTTATATTTAAGTTTACGCTGACGCCATCGGTTCAATATCAAGCATAATTTTATTTGTATTTACCTATAAAACATGCTAAATTCTCGAAAGAGAAATTAACCATATTATTATTGTTACTAGACATTTAAACACTACATTTGTGGCAAGCTAAAGATTGGTTTGATATTTTAAGGTATAAGCGTTATTCGTTTACTTTAATTAAACGATGAAATAGTTTATTCACTCATAGGCACATGACTAGCTATCCAATTATTAGCCAAGTTTTCTTCTATGGGCAATAACGATAATAATACATTTAAGGGTCAATTGACTCACCTATACTGTTAAAAAACGTAATAAACTGTCAACACAACCAAACTAAAGGATCAAACTATGAAAATTAAACCGTTAGTATTCACCATCAGCGCAGTGTTATGCTCCACCGCAGTCTGGGCAGATAATACCGTTACCACCGATACGTCCGGTAGTTACAATACGATTACTACTACACAACAGGCCGGGGATAAAAACGCTATCAATATAACCCAGGCGACAGATTCTAACACGGCTAAAGTCGACCAAAATGGCTCTACAAACTCGGCCACCATAAATCAAGATTATTATTTTGGTGTTGGATATTCCAATGGTGGAGATACCGCCACTATCACCCAAATAGGGAATAGTAATGGCAATAGCGCAGCAATACACCAAGCCTCGGATGCTGTTTCTAACACTCATTCTGATGCAACTATAAATCAAACGTCTAGCACCAGTTCTGCTGCTACTATTAATCAAACGTTTCAGAATGAAACAAATTCTGCAGCGATCAACCAAACCGGTAATAATGGCATTGCTACCATTAATCAAAGCTATAGTGGCGCTGGCTTCGCCACACTCTCTCAATCAGGCAATTACAACACCGCTAGTATTGACCAGTCTTATAGTAATGCCTCTACCGCTAAAGTTTCTCAAACAGGAGATAACAACACTATCAACCTAAGTCAAGCATCTACATCGGTCATCGGAAACAATTCTGCCGATATTTCTCAATACAATAGTAATAATACTGCTACTATCAATCAAAACGATGGCGATAACAATAGTGTGATTGTTGTTCAAGGGGGTAATGAATACGATGTAGTCACTGTCAATCAGAGTGGTTCTAAGAACATAGCCACTATCAATCAAGATGTCAGTGGCGGTAACAGTATCAATGATATTGTTAATGTAAGGCAATCAGGTTATGACAATACTGCAACAATAACCCAACAATAAGTTAACTCACTGAAAGGGTGGTACCCCGCCCTTTTTTAGGGTTTACCGAATCATTATTATGTATTTGCTAAGAAAAGTCATTATTGTCTTACTATTAAGCTATAGTACTCTAGTGTTCTCAAACGAACCCAAAGAGGATGATAATAATTTCATTATTACCGGCCTGGTGATTGATGAAACCCTGACCAAAGGCGGACATGAGTTTTATGACTCATTTAATGAGCTCTTTGGTTCTTTGAACTCAAATGAAAATATCGTTATTAGTGAACGCAATGATTTATACCGCAAAGTTATTATTGTCAGCATGAATGATACCGTATTATTTGAATCCATTCTTACGCCACAAGCCGATCGTATCAGTGAATTAGTCGCAGCGGCAGTCGCTAGAGTCATTGAAGTGATTGTACAAGAAGCCTTAATTTCTAAAGAACTACAAGGATTATGACCATGTATAAAAATTTGATATTCAGTCTGTGTATACTGTGTGGCTCGCAAAGTTTTGCGGGTGAGTTAACTCATGGCTTTGTTAACCCCGATTTTGGTGGCAACCCACTGAATGGCACGCCACTCTTAGCCAACGCCAACGCACAAAACAGCTTTACAGTGAGTGGGTCAACGGGCTATGTCCCCCCTGCCGCTAAAACACCCCAGCAAATACTTCAGGCCAACATCATTAACCAAATGCTGAGCACACTGTCACAGAATATTGTAACTAATGCTGCGAGTGATTATACGGTGGTAACTGATGCTACCAATAATACTGTCAGTATCATTAACAAGACGACCGACGTAGTACTTGTCACCCTGGATTTAAACTCTATGACTACTACGCCATGAACGCTTATTGTATAAAAACAATTTACCGCTTATTACTGTTATCAATATTCTTAATGACGGCCTGTAGCAGCAAAATTCAACCCATACCGTCTTCAAAAGCCTCTTTAGGTTATGTCACGCAAGTGACGCAAGATTTGCGCAGTTTGCCACCACCTAAAGAAAAAATTGTGTTGACGATCTATAAATTTAAAGATCAAACGGGTCAATACAAAGAAAACACCGGCATTACCTATTCAACCGCCGTTACTCAAGGCGCCACGGCCATGTTGATCAAAGCCTTAAAAGAAGCTGGTAATGGTCAGTGGTTTACGGTATTAGAACGGGAATCGATTGCTAATTTATTAAACGAACGAAAAATCATTCAACAGACTCGTCAACAATACAGTGGCGATAAACCTGCCCCTAGCTTACCACCCTTATTATATTCACCGCTCATCCTGGAAGGCGGGGTTATTTCTTATCAAAGCAACTCACTCACCGGTGGCTTTGGTGCAAAGTATTTGGGAGTCGGTGGCGATACCGAGTTTCAACGTGATTCGGTCAGTATTTACTTAAGAACGGTCTCTGTACAAAATGGGCAGATCTTACAATCCGTTGATACGACTAAAACTATTTTCTCAATCAAAGTAGATTTAAGCGTATTCAAGTTTGTGGCGTTAAAAGATTTACTGGAAGTTGAAACCGGCTTTACCAGTAACGAACCCGCGCAACTGGCGGTATTGGAAGCGATTGAAAAAGCAGTACATACTACAATTATTGATGGAGTCTTACAAGGCCTGTGGCAGTTTAAAGATCCTCAACAAGCTGAAGCTATCGTAGCTAATTATAAACAGGAAAAATCAACGGATAATGTCCCTTATACACCGCCTGTATTTGATACTGAGGCACATACCGTCACCCAATGATTGGAATATTGAATACGGCACGAAGAGATAAACTCTAATAAAGGCTAACCACATGAAACGAAATGAGTTTAATCATCCCGGGTATCGATTGCGTTTAGCAGGCAGTGTGTTTTTATGTTTGGTCAATACTGCTGGCGCTGATAATCTGGCTTATATCGATCAGGAGGGTGATCAACAGACGGCCTTGGTCTTTCAATCCGGTGCTGGAAATCAAAGTTCAATTGAGCAAATGGGATTCACAATAGAATTGAGCAGTGTCGGTAGTTTTTCGCAATTGTCGCAAACTGGACTCAATAATAACATTGGTGTAACTCAAGAGGCCAACAATGACTATTCATCTATTGATCAGATCGGCAACTACAATCAAGCCACATTGGTTCAAGCGAGTACCGATAATCTGGCTTACATCACACAAACCAGCGACAATAACACCATTACCATTAGCCAGGATAATTTAATCAATAGTTCCGCCGGTACGGGTAATTATGTCAGTGCCTCACAAACAGGCAGCTTTAACACACTAGATATCATGCAGTCAGGCGTCCTTAATTCAGTACAAGTAGCTCAATCAGACATCGGTAACTATGCTAAGTTATCACAAACCGGCGAAGCGAACATGATCAGTGTTCTCCAGTCACAGGGTTATAACCAAGCCCAGATTGAACAAAACGGCAATGGCAATCAAGCTAATTTGACCCAAAACGGTACGAACAATTATGCAGGGATCACCCAATATGGCAATAATAACATCGCTAATATTGTACAGATGGGGAATGGTCAATCTATTAATATCACAGAATCAGGTGGCGTTTCGATTACCGTGATCCAACCTTAAGAACCAATTATTATGAAATCAACTAACCACTTTGTTTTTGTTACTTTACTTATAGGTTCTATTATGACCAGCAATGCTGCCAATGTGATTTCAATTACTCAAACAGGTTCAGGCAATAATAAAGCACACGTTACTCAAAAAGGTTCAATGGGGGACGTTATTGTACAACAAACGGGGCATAACAATACCCTGGTACAATCACAAAGCGGAGCGACTAATAGAAGCCTGGTAGCACAATCCGGTAACAATAATATCAGCCTACAAGGCCAAAATGGACAACATAATACGGCTATCGCCTTACAAGATGGTCAGAACAATCAGGTGATACATCATCAGGAAGGCGATGGTAATAACCGCACAGTTATAGAAGTAGGTAATGGAAAAAAAGTAGTTATCACCGAAACGGGTAAGCCCTAACGGAGGGATTTTAATTTTGAGTGCAGCCGTTCAGCATGCCGCCCTATTTCATTAACAATATAAGGGTAACCCTAATGAAAATTAAGCCGTTAGTACTCGCCATTAGCACGGTGTTATGTACCCCAGTAGGTATGGCAGACAATACAGTTACCGCTGATGCAGCAGGCAATTACAATACGATTACTGCTTCACAAGAGGGTGGAGATGGCAACTCTATTTCTATCACTCAATCGAATGATAACAACCAAAGCTCAACCAAACAAAGTGGCAATACTAACGCTGTATCCGTATCCCAATCTGCTGAGGGGTATTCTTACGGCAACGGATCGGGAGTCGCTAATATTTCTCAGGTAGGTGATAGCAACTCCGTGGGCGTCCATCAAGACAACCATAATAGCTACGGCAGTGATCACTATATTTCCGTCGCCATCATAGATCAACAAGGTATAAGCAATTCTACTGGTGTTTTTCAAGGTTATCAGCTTGGAACAAACTGGTTAACAATTGCTCAAACGGGTTATTCTAATGGCGCTGGTATTAATCAATTTTATGGCAATGGCGATAGCGCAGACATCTCGCAATGGGGTAATCTTAACAGTGCTTCGATAAATCAAACAGCTTTGAACAGTGCCAATAGCGCCAGTATTTCTCAAGATAACACAGGTGGTTTGTGGGGATATAACACGGCTCTGATTACTCAGGACATCGGCTCGGGTAATACAGCGTCTATTACGCAATATGGCTCAAGCAATAAAGCCTCTATTAGCCAGGAAGGCTCCAACAGCAGAGCGACTATTAATCAACAGGGTAACTATAATAGCGCCAGTATTTCCCAAACAGCCAGTAATGCTCAGGCCGGCATCTTACAAGTAGGTGATTCCAACTCTGTTACTATTCAGCAAACTGACAACACCAGCCCGCAAATCACCCAATCCGGCTCAGGCAATACGATCACCATTAATGATAACATCTGGAATAATCAGAATATACAAATTATTAATCAAACAGGTGATAACAACACTGCAAATGTTGATCAATCTGCTGCAACGAATAGTTATGTAAATGTTAACCAGGGCGGCTCTGAGAACAACAGTGCCACTGTCAGTCAATCCGGCGACACTAATAGTGCCACTATCAATCAAAATACCAACAGTGATAGCGGTCACACAGATATTGCCAACATAATCCAGAGTGGTTATAGCAATACTATAACGATAACCCAACAATAAGTAGACAGCCTAAAAGGATGGCATTGAATCGCCACCCTTTTTAAAAACATTATCGTAATTCCGTTAATGCCCTGTTAACAGCAACAAAATCTGCCTGATCGAATCATCCAGTCAATAAGCTATTGACTAAGGTGCTTATTGTTTTGTAGTAACAAAGCTCGAATACGCTCCCCCTGCTCTTGTCGGACTTTTTCTTGTTCCGCCCGAACCCGCTCTTCTTTTTGTTTAGCGATATTTGTTTGATTGGAGCGCCAAGTATCAATAATTAATTGTGATGATAGCGTACCCAAAAATACGCCTAAAGCGATTTGAAGCGTTAATTTCATACCCTTAATTACCCAAGCAAACCACAAAGAAAATTAAAAAGCCGCTGATTTAAATCCAACGGCTTCACAACCAGATTAACTTATTTCGTTGCGGGTAACTGACTAACAGAATATGTATTGTAGCATGAAGGATGCCCCCATCCGCTTGCACTTGAACTGACTCCAGATGTATTGGTGGTTATATCAAAAACGATATTATCGGGATGCGTGGTATCTCCAGCAAATCCCTTTGCAACTCCAGCTGGCACATAATCCAGGTTAAGTGCATTACGCGTTCTCCAGGCAATATTATGATCCGCACAAGAAGAGTCACCACTCACCCCAATAGCACCCAATAATTTACCCGTATGATCATATAGTGCCAAGCCACCGCCAAACACATTAACCCCCCCTATTTTATTACCTACTAAAGGATCAAAAGTTTTGCCATAATTAACCGATGGCCCTCTATAAGCGGCAGCAGTGTCAACCGGGTTGCTTGCTTGTAAACCAAATAAACTACCTCCTGGTTGTACAGCACTGTAAAGATTCGCTGTTGATAAAGCAAGCCCTGGGAGACTAAACGCATTAGCAGTATTTGCTTTCTGGGCTGAAATTACTCTGCTACCTGGCCATTGGTCACCACGATCTACCCCCGTAAAAGCAACGGCACAAACGATACCATCTCTGTCAACAATCGTACCCCACATATCTAAACTAAAGCCACCATTTTCTTGATGACGTGCTGTAGATAATGCGGAAACGAGGGCATTATAGTTCGGTAAAGCAGCGCAATTCGCAAATGCCATATTAGAACCAAAAGCTAAAGAACCAACCAAGGTTAAATTAATCAGTATTTTTTTCATGTTACCACCACTATTATAACAATATAAACACCCACTTAGGGCGGGACAAAAACAAGAACTCGCTGCCGAAACTTTGCGTCGTGCATTAACGCCAAAAACACACAAATGAAGACATATAACGAGTAGGTTATTGTCTCTGAAATAGCCCTCAATGGCAAGCAGGGTTAACGTCAGCAGCCATTCAACGCATTATAGGACTGTAAATTCTGCCCCAATCTGAACAGCCAATCTACTCGACTATGTAAATTTAAGGTATCATGCTAGCTCTGGTTTTCTTGAATACTGAAAATAGAAATACAACCGAGCTACCATGAATACTGACGACATTAATAGAGTAAAAAATTATCTGCTTAACTTACAGGATCAAGTCTGTTTGACCCTGGAAAATCAAGATGGAACAGCAAAATTTGCTGAGGATTTATGGGATCGTGCCGAAGGCGGTGGTGGTAGAAGCCGCATCCTGGAAAATGGCTCTGTATTTGAACAGGCAGGGGTTAACTTCTCTTATGTCAGAGGCATTAACTTACCGGCTTCAGCAACGGCTAAACGTCCTGAACTGGTTAATCGTCAGTTTCATGCAATGGGCGTCTCGTTAGTTATTCACCCCAAAAACCCCTATGTGCCCACTTCACATGCCAACGTCCGGTTTTTAATTGCCGAAAAAGAAGGCGCCTCTGCTATTTGGTGGTTTGGTGGTGGTTTCGATTTAACGCCCTTTTATCCCTTTAAAGAAGATGTCATCCATTGGCATACCACAGCACGTGATGCTTGTGAGCCTTTTGGTCAGGAAGTCTATCCTGCTTATAAAAAATGGTGTGATGATTATTTCTATCTCCCTCACAGGCACGAAACCCGTGGCGTCGGTGGTTTATTTTTTGATGATTTAAATGAATGGGGCTTTGAGCAAAGCTTTGCTTTTATGCAAAGCGTAGGCGATCATTATACAAAAGCCTACATACCTATTGTACAAAAGCGAAAAGATACATCTTATACCGAAACAGAACGCCAGTTTCAGCTTTACCGTAGAGGCCGCTACGTTGAGTTTAATTTGGTTTATGATCGCGGCACATTGTTTGGCTTACAGTCCAATGGTCGAACTGAATCTATCTTGATGTCTATGCCACCTTTAGCTCGATGGCACTATAATTGGAGTCCTGAACCTGGAAGTCCTGAAGCGGTTCTTTATGAAAGTTATTTAAAGCCTCAAAATTGGTTGGATATTTAATTCTAACTCCGACTAATCTCCTTAGGACTCAATTAATGCAAGGCACTCTCGCTAAAATGTACACGCAACTGGACACTGTTGTTCAGTATGAATTACCTGTGGGTAACGAACGTATCCCGTTAAATGCCTTGATTGGTAAACCCATCAAGTTGCGTTTTACCGGCCAAATCTTATGCGTGCATTGCAATAGAGCCATTAAGAAAAGCTTTAATCAAGGTTACTGCTACCCTTGTTTTACAGCTCTAGCGCAATGCGATATGTGTATCATGAAACCAGAAACCTGTCATTATGACGCCGGAACCTGTAGAGAACCTGAGTGGGGGGAAACATTTTGCTTTCAACCACATATTGTGTATTTAGCTAACTCTAGTGGTATTAAAATAGGTATTACCCGACAAACACAAACTCCAACGCGATGGATAGACCAGGGTGCAGTTCAGGCCTTACCTATTTTTAAAGTTCAATCCCGACTTCAGTCAGGACTAATTGAAATCGCCTTTGCTAAACACGTCAGTGATAAAACCAGCTGGCAGCAGATGCTTAAGAATCATGTAGACCCCATTGATTTATTTGAAAAGCGTGATAACTTGATCAACTTGTGTGAATCTGACCTCTCAGAAATAAGCCATCGCTTCGCAGAAAATGATATTACGCCCTTATCAAATATGCCCATTGTAGACATTCACTATCCTATAGACACCTATCCTAAAAAAATAACCTCGTTTAACCTTGACAAAAATCCCCTAGTATCTGGATTTTTACAAGGCATTAAAGGCCAGTATCTATTATTGGATACTGGTGTTATTAATATACGGAAGTATAGTGGCTACGAAGTAGAATTCTCGGTATAGACAACTCAAATAAAAAAGCTAATCATGCCAAGACGCCAAATATCTAAACATCGAAGAACTAACAATGGTCTTCAGAGATTTTTATTACTTTATATCATTGTTATATCTATTGCAGTTTGTTTTGTCGTTTTTAAACTCATCCGCGACGAGGTTAGAACATCAAAATATCAAGCCAGGTATTTATCGGCAATAAGTCAACAATTAGGTTTTAAGCTCACATCAGGCCCTAGTTCATCAATCCAATACCCAGAATACGGCCCTTATGACCAAAGATTAGGTTATACCCTGTTACCTGATGTTATCAATCGTTTAGATCAATCAGGTTATCGTATTACCTCTCAGGCCTCTTTTTCACCCATGATGACAGAACTAGCTAATTACGGTTTGTTTAATATCTATCATGAAAAAACTCAGGCCGGGCTTCATATAGTGGATAAATCAGACCAAGTTATCTTTAGCGCCATTTATCCTACTTACGGCTACCCGGATTTTAAGTCAATACCTCCTATTATTCTCAACACCTTGCTTTTTATAGAGAATAGAGAACTCCTTAACGACGAAAACCTGACCATTAACCCAGCCATTGAATGGGATCGCTTAGGGTTTGCTTCCCTACAGTTAATGGCGAACAAATTAGGTGCTACAAGTTCCGTGCCCGGTGGAAGTACACTAGCGACTCAACTAGAAAAGTATCGTCATTCAAAGAATGGTTACACGAACTCAGTCATTGATAAGTTTCGACAAATGGGCACGGCCTCTTTAAGAGCTTATATGATGGGTCCCAATACTCTGGAGATGAGACAAGAAATTGCCTTATCTTATTTGAATTCAATGCCTTTAGCTGCAACGCCTAAATTAGGCGAAGTGCATGGTTTAGGTGACGGCTTATCGGCCTGGTTTGGTGCCGACTTTAATCGGGTCAATCGCTTACTAAATCCGGATGCCTTAAAAACACCCCGACAGATAACGCCTCAACAGGCCAAAGCCTATCGACAGGTGTTGAACATTTTATTATCTCAAAGACGTCCCTCGTATTTATTAGGTCGTGGCTTTGATGCTTTACAGACCCTTACTGACCGCTATCTACGGATAATGACGGAGCAGGGTGTTATTTCAACAGCACTTAGAGATGCGGCATTACAGATTCACAGTGATCGCCCTTCTAAAATAGAACCCGCAGAACCTCAATTCTTTACAGAAAAAAAGACCCAGAATGTGTTACGTGCCCGTCTGGCGACTACCTTAGGCGTTAAATCTAACTATGATCTGGATCGACTCGATTTAACGGTTAAAAGCACGTTGGACTATACAACCCAACAAGCCGTTAATCACGCCCTGAAACAACTCAGTGAACCCATTGAAGCACGTGCAGCCGGCATCCTTGGATTTAGAATGCTCAATCAAAACACAGATCTTAAACCCATTGTTTATAGCTTAATGCTGTTTGAAAAGGACAAATCGGGCAATTTGTTACGCATACAAACCGATAACTATGATCAACCACTGGATATTAATGAAGGTATTCGAATCGATTTGGGGTCAACATCCAAGTTCCGCACGATGGTGCATTATCTTGAATTGGTAACCGATACTTATCGGCAATATAAAAACTTTTCAACATCCGCTCTAAACCAGGTCACCTTACATCCTCGGGATTATATATCGGCGTGGGTAATCGAGCAGTTAAAACTATCACCCAAAATTGATTTAGAATCTTTCCTTAATCTTGCGCTTGATAAACGCTTTTCAGCTAGCCCGGGTGAATACTTCTTTACAGGGGGGGGGCTTCATCACTTCAATAATTTTACTAAGAATGAAGATTATAAAGTCATGTCAGTGCGGGATGCATTACGGGATTCCGTCAATCTGGTTTTTATTCGTTTGATGCGTGAAATTGTTTATCATCATCTCTATAAACCAGAGGGTATCGCAAGCTGGCTTGATACGCCAGATAGCCCCAAACGTAAAGAATATCTAGAACGTTTTGCAAATAACGAAGGCCAGGTTTATTTACAAAGGTTCTTCTCCCGTTATGAAGGTAAGTCGCCAGAAGAAGCCATGGACATGCTCGTTAAAAGAGTATTTCCAACCGCTTCACGTCTGACTATGTTGTATCGGGCTATTTATCCCAATAATGACGAAATGGCGCTCAATGCTTTTCTTAATAAGCAGTTAGATAAAGCCACCTTAGCCAAGGAAGATATTTATGACTTATACGATAGATATTCAGTAAAGAAATTTGATTTACAGGATCAAGGTTATATTACCAAGATTCATCCCTTAGAGTTATGGTTAGTCGGGTACCTGGCTCAACATCCTCACGCAACAAAAAAAGAGGTCATTGAAGCGAGTACCGAATCTCGGCAAAACGTTTACCGCTGGTTATTTAATAATCACCGAGCCAATGCTCAACAACAAAGAATCATGACGCTTTTGGAAGAAGAAGCTTTTAATGAAATTCATGCAGCCTGGAAACGGGTAGGCTATCCCTTTGAAGAATTAACACCCTCGTATGCAACATCTATAGGTGCTTCTGGTGATAGACCTGCGGCACTGGCCGAACTGATGGGTATTGTAGTTAATGATGGGGTAAAGTTACCCGTGGTAAGGTTCCAAAGCTTTCATTACGCAGTAGGAACACCTTATGAAACACTCTTGAACAAAGCGCCCGATGAAGGTGAGCGTATCTTTGCTCCGGAAATTGCAAAAGTGTCCCGTGGCGCCCTAATAGGTGTTGTGACAGGCGGAACTGCATCTCGTCTTAATGGCAGTTATACGGATGCGAATAATAACTTACTTGCGGTCGGAGGAAAAACCGGTACCGGTGATCATCGCAAACAAATATGGGGAGCTGGCGGCGTATTGCTTGATTCGAAGTTTATCAGTCGTGCTGCTACTTTTACTTTCTTTGTTGGGGATCGTTTTTTTGGCGTTATCACAGCCTATGTTGAAGGAGATAATTCAGGACTCTATCATTTTACCAGCGCATTACCGGTACAAATAGTCAAATATCTAAAGCCAATATTATCACCATTGATTAATAACACGGTGACAAACAATAGCCCCGTTTCACCGACGACACGGGTAATATCTACGGACACGATTAAGCCTGTTATTGAGCCTGCAACGGTTGATACTCTTGCCCCATCGGTTACGGTTGAGAAGCCTCAGGCTAAAATCGCTGCCCCTTTATCTAAAAAACCAACAGCAAAACCAATCCAGCCTTCGATTGATAAGACCGTCGTTAAAGTGACACAGCCTGCTCTTGATAAACCGATTGTTAAAGCACCTCAACCTTCACCGATAAACGCGGTTGTTAAACCAGCTCAGCCTTCGGTTAATAAATCCGTCGTTAAAGTAGCAGAACCTACGCCTGATAAGTCAGTTGTTAAAGTCCCCCCGACTTTACCGATAAAACCAACTATTAAACCAGCTCAGCCTTCGGTTAATAAAACCGTCGTTAAAGCAGTAGAACCTACGCCTGATAAGTCAGTTGTTAAAGCCCCTCCGTCTTTACCGATAAAACCAACTGTTAAACCAGCTCAGCCTTCGGTTGATAAAACAGCCCTTAAAGTGGCAGAGCCTACTCTTGATAAGCCCGTTGTTAAAGTGCCTCAGCCTTTACCTAAAAAGCCAATTGTTAAGCCAACTCAGCCCCCAGTTAACAAGCCTGCTATTGTAGACATAACGCCTGCATTCAAAAAGCTACCGGCTAATGAAGTTAAACAGATTTCGCCAACACTAGCACCTAAAACGACCAAAACAATAGTCGAGGAGAAGACCACACCTAAAGACAACAATGACAGTAAAACCCGATATTACAGATACCCAGATGCCCCTGCTATTAGCCCATTAAATGAGCCGCCTAAAACAGGTAATTAATTTATTGATAGTCAGGCTCACTTTAAAGCTTCAAGTACCTCTAAGTCAGTTAATGTGTTTATGTTACTGAAAATACAAGGCTGGTCACTAAAATCGACGATCACCATGGGATGCTGTTTTAGCCATTGATCAACCTTACGATGACCACTCTCCAAATAATTTTGTAAACTAGACTTTAATGATGTTTTTATCGCTAAAAAAACAGGGTGCAATCTTTCTCCATCAAATGCAACAGCTACAGCAGCATTAGTTTCGGCACGCATCGTTAGTAATTTTTGTAAATGTTCAGCTTTAATCAACGGTGAGTCACAAGGAACAACAACCAGGACATCGGCAGTTGTAAATACCATTGCACTCAATATTCCTGCCAGGGGGCCTTGAAAATCTGCCGTCAGATCAGTAACAACGGGTAATCCAAAAGTCTGGTAAACGGCCAGATTTCTATTTGCATTGATAAGTATTTCCTCGGTGACCCCAGAGAGTGCTTTTATAGCGTAGCTAATCAATGGCTTCCCTTTGTACAATACTAAGCCCTTATCTTGATTATTCATTCGTCTGGCAAGCCCACCCGCTAAAATGACACCCGCTATCACTTTTTGATTATCCATATTATTAACTCAGGAAAATTGTTGTTCTGCTCCTAAGGTAACTCACACTAAATAAAATACCCTCCTCTAGATGGAGTGGTTTATTATTGCGTCTTACCTAACTGTAGAATACAAAATCATTTTTCAGTTAAAATGATAGGTATTCTAATATAAATGGAAATAACTTTGTTCACCCAATAACCTTTTTACTTTATTAATGATGGAATCAGTATCACCAATGAAAATTAAATACAGCACCTATCAATTAGTCATATTATTAAGTACTCTCTTATTCGGCTGCTCAACAACATCCGAAAAACCACTTGAGCAAGCACCGGTTGAAGCACCTGCTGTAGTCAATGATTACCCAACCCGCGATCGTGTTGAATATGTCTTAAACTGTGTGGCTCAACATGGCGGCCTTAGCTATATCAATCAATACGCTTGTGGCTGTAAAATAGACAAAATTGCTGAAAAACTAAGCTTTAGCGAGTTTGAATCGGCAAAGACTTTTACTTATTTAAGTAAGGGACAAACAGGTGATGCAGGGGCAGTTTTCCGTGACCCCGCTCAATCTAAAGATTTAAGATCTCGCCTTAAAGAAGCAGAAGCCTCAGCTGAAAAAAGCTGCTTTATAAAATAATGTTGCAAACACTTACGTTGTTGATATATTTTTCCCACATCTTAAGTGCATACCCTGTAAAATCAGCAACCTGTTTTTTTATATTAATAGGATATTAACGTGTTTAGAGGAACAACCATACTTTCTGTGCGCCGAGGCAATAAAGTAGTCATTGGTGGTGACGGCCAAGTCACTCTTGGCAATACCGTCATGAAAGGCAATGCACGTAAAGTGCGCCGCCTGTATCATGATAAAGTGATTGCTGGATTTGCTGGCGCAACCGCTGATGCTTTTACTTTATTTGAGCATTTTGAAAGTAAGCTCGAAAAGCATCGTGGTAACTTAACACGTGCGGCTGTAGAAATGGCTAAAGATTGGCGCACAGACCGCGCCTTGCGTAAGCTAGAAGCCTTGCTAACCATCGCAGATGCTAAAACGTCTCTCATTATCTCTGGAACGGGTGATGTCATTGAGCCAGAATATGACTTAATGGCAATAGGTTCGGGTGGTGCTTTTGCTCAAGCGGCTGCACGGGCATTATTAGAAAATACCGACCTCAGTGCCCGCGAGATTGTAGAAAGGTCATTAAATATAGCGGCAGATATTTGTATCTATACCAATCATAATCTCCGCATTGAAGAATTAGACGCAGAACCCAATGAGTAACCGCATGACACAGATGACCCCTAAAGAAATTGTAAGTGAACTTGATAAACATATTGTTGGTCAAGCCAGTGCTAAACGCTCGGTTGCAATCGCCTTAAGAAATCGTTGGCGCCGTCAACAGGTTGATTCTTCCTTACGTGATGAAATCACCCCTAAAAATATTTTAATGATTGGCCCAACCGGTGTTGGTAAAACTGAAATTGCCCGCCGTCTCGCACGCTTGGCAAATGCCCCTTTTATTAAAATTGAAGCAACAAAATTTACCGAAGTCGGATATGTGGGTCGAGATGTTGAATCCATTATCCGAGACCTGGTCGATACGGCTGTCAAAATGACCCGGACAGCAGAAATGGAAAAAGTTGAAAACAAAGCTTACGAAGCAGCAGAAGAAAAAGTTTTGGATATGCTATTACCCCGTGCAGAAGGGGGAATGCTCTCCGAAACCGAAGAATCAACCCGACAAAAAATGCGTAAAAAATTACGTGAAGGTGATCTTGATACCAAAGAAATTGAAATTGATGTACATGTTGCATCAATGGGCGTAGAAATTATGGCGCCTCCTGGCATGGAAGAAATGACTAGCCAGTTGCAAGGTATGTTTCAAAACTTAAGTTCTGGAAAAACCAAGTCACGTAAGATGCCCATTAAAAAAGCTTTAAAAGCGATACAGGAAGAAGAAGCCGCTAAGCTGGTCAATGAAGATGATATTCGCTTTCGCGCCGTTGAATCTGTAGAACAAAATGGCATTGTCTTTCTTGATGAAATAGACAAAATATGTAAACGCTCTGAACTCGGCGGGGGTGGCGGTGAAGTCTCTCGCGAAGGGGTACAGCGAGATTTATTACCGTTAGTCGAAGGCAGTACAGTCAGTACAAAATATGGCGCTATTAAAACAGATCATATTTTATTCATTGCTTCAGGGGCGTTCCATGTTGCAAAACCTTCAGACTTGATTCCTGAGTTACAAGGTCGCTTTCCCATTAGAGTTGAGCTTAGTGCCTTGACAGCAGACGATTTCGTGCGCATTTTAACTGAACCCAATGCATCTTTAACCGAACAATACACTGCCCTACTTGCCACAGAAGGTGTTTCTTTATCGTTTGCTAAAGACGGTATTCAACGTATTGCCGAACTCGGCTGGCAGGTTAATGAACGCACCGAAAATATAGGCGCAAGACGACTACACACTATGCTGGAGCGGTTGCTTGAAGACATCTCTTATAATGCCCCCGATCTTAAAGATCAAAGCCTTATTATTGATGCCGCTTATGTTGATCAACACTTAACTGAGTTTGCCGATGACGAAGACTTGAGTCGTTATATTTTGTAATAGCATATCATCACTGAATCATATTTTATAAAATCCTATGCGCCTAACTGTACAACCCTGCAATACATGGCCTACTGAAATCAAACTTCATCAGGTTTCGAATATTCTCGAAATTAGTTTTGATAACGGTAGTGTTTTTCAATTACCCTGTGAATATCTGCGTGTCTATACGCCTTCTGCTGAAGCGATAGGCTATGCCCCTGGTCAAGAGATATTACAGTTAAATAAAGAAGATGTAACGATTAAAGAAATTAAACCCATTGGTAATTATGCTATTTCTCCGGTCTTTAGCGATGACCATAACAGTGGTATTTATACGTGGGATTTACTGTACAAATTAGGCGCTGAATATCAAGTCTTGTGGGTCAATTACCTTAATAACCTAGAAGCTGCGGGCCATAAGCGTAAAGAAACATTAAAAAATTAGGTATAAAAATGACAAACGATAAAACCACTCATTTTGGTTTCAAACAAGTTGCAACTGAAGACAAGGTTAATCTGGTACGCGGTGTTTTTGATTCGGTTGCGGGACAATACGACATCATGAATGATTTGATGTCACTCGGCATTCATCGTATCTGGAAACGTGTTGCCGTACAGTTAAGTAATGTTCGAAAAGGTGAACAAGTGCTTGATCTAGCCGGTGGCACTGGCGATTTAACGGTACTGTTTGAGCAACGTGTGGGCAAAGATGGCCAGGTTGTACTAGCGGATATTAATTCTGAAATGTTACGTACAGGTCGTAATAGACTCATAGACAAAGGCTTGACCGGTAATATTCGCTATGTGCAGGTTAATGCGGAATGCCTTCCTTTTGAAGACAATACCTTCGACTGTGTCTGTATCGCTTTTGGTCTTCGTAATGTCACAGATAAAGATGCGGCCTTACGGTCTATGTATCGCGTATTAAAACCGGGTGGACGAGTGATTGTGCTGGAGTTTTCGCATCCTATCGATAAAATCACTGAAAAGATGTACGACTTCTATTCCTTTAAGTTACTACCGAAGATTGGTAAAGTGGTTGCAAAAGATGAAGACAGTTACCGTTATCTAGCTGAATCTATTCGTATGCACCCTAAGCAAGAAGAACTTAAAAACATGATGATAGCAGCGGGCTTAGAACGCTGCGAATATTTTAATATGACACAAGGCATTGTGGCTGTGCATAGAGGTTATAAAATCTAGCATGGTAATCAAACCATTGATAATGGGTGCATTTGAAACGGCACTTAATGCCTTTCTTGATTTAAATCAGAACAGTCGTGCTTATTTAGAGCCTTTAAGTGGAAAAGTGATTGCCATCACTCTTCAACCCTTTAATGAAACATTTTATCTGTACCCAACGACTGATTCAATTCAATTACTGGATTACAGTACTGATAAAATAGATACCACATTAACCGGTTCGGCTCTTGCTTTTAGCTTGATGGGGCTTAGTTCAAAGCCGATGCGTTCAATTTTTTCGGGTCAGGTAAGCATTGAAGGTGATGCACACACGGGTCGAAAGTTTCAGGAACTGTTAGCTAATCTAGATCTTAATTTAGAACAACTGTTAGCGCCTTACATCGGTGATAAGATTGCTGATAGCCTGGGTCAGTTTTTTAAAGCAGGGCAAAGCTGGAGTCATGAGTCTATTGAAACGTTCAGACTTAACTGCTCGGAATTTATTCAAGAAGAAACTCGTCAACTTCCCGCAGCACCGGAACTGGATATTTATTACGTACAAGTTGATGACTTACGCACTGACTTTGATCGTTTACAAAGTCGCATTGAACGTTTAGAAAAAATTCTTAACATAGGTAACTCGTGCTTCGACCTCACTTAATCTTACGCCTAATCCATATTAATTGGGTTCTGGTATACCATGGCCTAGACGAAATCGTTTTAAAGACCCATTTATTCCGTCCCATTCGTTATCTAGCCTTTATTACTCCCAGCTTTTGGCTTAAATCCAGAACTGAATCTCATGCAGTAAGAATAAGACGCGCTTTAGAAGATCTAGGTCCCATCTACGTCAAATTTGGCCAAGCACTCTCAACTCGTAAAGACATCCTCCCTGATGATATCGCGGATGAACTCGTCAAGCTTCAAGATCGAGTGCCACCTTTTGCTAATGAAATTGCTCGTAATATTATCGAAAAAGAACTCGATATGACGATTGAGGAAGCTTTTGCAGAGTTTGATCCTTTTCCCTTAGCCTCTGCTTCCGTTGCTCAAGTCCATACAGCGGTTTTACATAGCGGCGAAAATGTTATCGTTAAAGTATTGCGTCCCGATATCGAAACAAGAATACGTTCTGATATTGGCTTACTGTATGAGTTAGCGCGTTTTGCCGAGAAATTCTGGCCTGATGCTAAACGATTACGGGCAATGGAAGTCGTGACTGAATTTGAAAAAACAACGCTGGATGAACTCGACCTGTTAAGAGAAGCCTCGAATGCCTCTAAACTTCGCCGTAACTTTGAAAACTCTGAGTTGATTTATATACCCGAAATTCATTGGCCATTAACACGTAAGAAAGTGATGGTCATGGAAAGAATTCACGGTATCCCTGTGGGAGAAATCGAACAACTTAGAGAAGGAGGCGCAAACTTTAAAGTACTCGCAGAACGAGGTGTGGAGATCTTCTTTACCCAAGTCTTTAGAGATAACTTTTTTCATGCCGACATGCACCCCGGTAATATTTTTGTTGATCTTCCTGATAAATATATCGCTGTTGATTTTGGTATTGTTGGCACACTATCGTTATCTGATCAACGTTACTTAGCAGAAAACTTTTTAGCATTCTTTAATCGTGACTATAGAAAAGTCGCAGAAATGCATGTGGAATCAGGTTGGGTACCGAGTACGACTCGGATAGAAGAATTTGAGTCTGCCATTCGCAGTGTCTGTGAACCCATCTTTGAAAAGCCACTAAAAGACATTTCGTTTGGGCAACTTTTACTGCGTCTATTTCAAACAGCGCGACGCTTTGATATGCGGGTACAACCGCAACTGGTGTTGTTACAAAAAACACTGCTGAATATCGAAGGCTTAGGCAGACAGCTTTATCCTGATCTGGATTTATGGCAAACCGCTAAACCTTATCTTGAAAAATGGTTCCAGGATCGAATAAGTCCTAAAGCCAAGATTAACAAGATCATCAAACAATTTCCGGAGTTTGCCGAACAATTCCCAGAAGTACCCTCTTTGATTTACAAGGCACTGAACAATACGGCTCAAGCACAACAACAAGCCGAAGCACTGCAAAGAGAAATAAACTTGATACGCCAGGAACTCAATAATAACCACAATACCACACTATGGACGATGATTATTAGCACGGCTGTTATCAGTTTAATTATTTTGTTTAGGTAGATATATTCTAAAGCTGGTTTAAATTATCCCGCCCTACAGTCATCGATAAAAGCACACGATAACTGTAGAAACAAGTAAACAAATAAACAAATAAAAGTCTATCTTGGAATTCTAACCCTTTTTTCCAATTCTTCCTGACTCAAATGCCGCACATCTTCGCCTTTAATCATATAAACCAGATGTTCGCAAATATAACAAGCGTGATCACCGATTCTTTCTAAAGCTCGAACCGTCCATAGTACATCTAACGTCCGGGTGATATTTCTAGGGTCTTCCATCATTCGGGTAATTAACTGTCTAAGAATACTGTCATATTCCCTATCAACATTAACATCTAGCGCAGTAATAGCGGGTACCTCATCGAGTGTCATTCTAGCAAAAGAGTCTAAGGCATCATGCATCATGCCTTTAACGAGTTGAGCCATGTGCTCCAACTCATGATGCGACATTTTAATTTCCGCATTGGCTAATTTTATAGCCATTTCAGCTATACGTTCCGCCTTATCACCGACTCGCTCGATCTCATGAATAATTTTAATGACCGTGATTAACAGTCTTAAATCAAACGCAGTCGGTTGCCTTAACGCTAAAATCTGAGTACACTCCTGATCGATAGCAACCTCTAATAAGTCAACATCATTATCCTGTTTAATGACTTGCTCTGCTAACTCCATATTGCCCGTCGTATAAGCCTCTATTGCTTGCTCTATCTGGCGCTCAACCAAGCCCCCCATCATTAACACTTTATTACGTATATCTTCAAGTTCTTTATTGAACTGTTCTGAAATATGATGCCCGATTTTGCTGTTGTCCATTGTCTACTCCTGATTATCCGTACCGACCGGTAATATAATCTTCTGTTTGTTTTTTTTCAGGATTGGTAAAAAGTTCGCTGGTGGTTCCCATTTCAATCAACTCGCCCATATACATAAAGGCAGTATAATCAGAAACACGTGCCGCCTGCTGCATATTATGTGTAACAATCACGATAGTATATTTTTCTTTAAGCTCATTAATCAACTCTTCAATTTTTAACGTTGAAATAGGATCTAATGCCGAGGCAGGTTCATCGAGTAAGAGTACTTCAGGCTCTATTGCAATCGCCCTAGCGATCACTAATCGTTGTTGCTGCCCACCTGACATACCCAGCGCGTTATCATTCAAGCGATCTTTCATTTCATCCCAAAGCGCCGCACCGCGCAAAGAGTTTTCAACCGTTTCCTCTAAAATCCGCTTATCATTAATGCCCTGAATTCTAAGGCCGTAAGCGACATTTTCAAAAATGGACTTTGGAAAAGGATTCGGCTTCTGAAACACCATACCTACACGTCGACGTAACGCGGCTACATTGACTGATTTATCATAGATATTTTCACCATCCAGCAGAATTTGACCTTCAATTCTTGCACTATCCACTAAATCATTCATTCTGTTAATACAGCGTAATAACGTTGACTTACCACAGCCACTGGGGCCTATATAAGCCGTCACTTTTTTCTTGGGCATTTCCAGATTAATGTTATGTAGTGCCTGCTTCTCGCCATAAAAAAGGTTTAAATTTTCTACCTTAATACACGTTTCGTTCTGCCCATTATCACTACCTTTATTACGCAAAACAGAACTCATATCGATTGCGTGTGTACGTACTTGTTGTGTTGACATTTATTTAACCTTCCAGTGCCCGATATTTTTCTCGCAAATTATTTCTTATGATGATTGCAGCTAGATTTAGACCTATAATCACTAATACCAATAATAATGCCGTCGCATAAACTAATGGCCTCGCCGCCTCTACATTGGGACTTTGAAAGCCAACATCATAAATATGAAAACCCAAATGCATAAACTTTCTATCTAAATGCAAAAATGGAAAGTTTCCATCGAGTGGTAATGTAGGTGCTAACTTGACAACACCCACCAACATTAACGGAGCCACCTCCCCTGCTGCTCTCGCTACTGCAAGAATTAACCCGGTCATCATAGCGGGACTCGCCATAGGCAAGACAGTTAACCATAAGGTTTCAAGCTTGGTAGCTCCTAAGGCTAGACTGCCTTCTCTGATCGAGCTAGGGATACGCGCTAAGCCTTCTTCAGTAGACACAATCACAACCGGCAATGTTAATAACGCCAAGGTAATTGAAGCCCACAACAAACCAGGCGTACCAAAAACCGGTGCCGGTAAAGATTCAGGGAAAAACAGTTGGTCAATATTACCGCCTAAAATATAGACAAAAAACCCTAAACCAAACACCCCGTAAACCACCGAGGGTACACCGGCAAGATTATTAACCGCGATTCTAATTAACCGCGTCACAAAGCCCTGCTTAGCATACTCACGTAAATACACAGCGGCAATAACACCAAAAGGGGTCACTATCACCGACATCATCATAACCATCATAATGGTACCAAAGATAGCCGGAAAAATACCGCCTTCTGTATTGGCTTCACGTGGGTCTTCCGTTAAAAACTCGACGACTTTAACCCCGTAATGAACTATTTTATCCAGCACTGACATGGCATTAGGCTGAAAAGCTCTAACTACTTTATTTAAGGGTATTTTTATCTGCGTACCGCTTTCTGTCTCAGCCACCAACGTACAACGTCTTATTTGTTGATATAAGGTGGCTAGCTGTGCCTGATATTCTTTGTACTTAACATCATAAGCAGCCGTTTCTGAGGCTATTTGTTGCTTAGCCGCTTCATCCCATTGCTTATCTAACTGTAATCTCTTTTGTTTAAGCCTTAAACGCTCAAGACCATAATTAATGGCTCCAATTTCCTTTTTCTCTAAATGAGCTATTTGCTTATAGACAACCAGTACTTCGGCTAACTTGACTTGTAGCACCGACCAAGCGTCAGCCCCCGTCGCAAGCGTATTGCCGGCTTCTTTAACTTCAAGCAAACGACCGTAGAAATTGCCCCATTCTCTACGCTCAATCACCATCAACTCAAGGGGCTCGCTGCGTTCTTTTATATTGCGCTCTTCTATCCAACGAAAATCAGTGCCTGTAACGTCACGGTTCCCAACTTTAATCAAATACTGAATTAAAGTCTCTTCATTATCGGTCATTTTATGACCGGCTGACTTAGCCATTAAAGCGGGCATGACACTTGAATCAACTTTTTCGCCGATAATGGTCTGCGGTTGCTTGCCTTCTTCCTGATAACTAAACTGGACAACTTGAGACGGCCAAAAGTGACCGACCCCTCGGACAATAACCAAACCCAATACACCCACAACCATCAGCATACAGACACTTACTGCGGCTGCATTAAGCCATATCCAGGGCGATCCGCTTTTAAACCATAATTTAATCATAATAAGTTATACTTTTATAAGTTATATGTTTCGCGTAAATACTCAAAAACGTTAATATTCATCATAATGAACTGTATTTTTCGCGTAAGCGCTGACGAATAATTTCAGCCAGGGTATTAAAAACAAAGGTAAACAAAAACAACACCAAAGCCGCCAAAAATAACACCCGATAATGTGTACTATCAACCGCTGATTCAGGCATTTCTACGGCAATATTAGCAGCTAAAGTACGTAAGCCCTGGAAGATACTTAAATCCATCACTGGCGTATTCCCTGTCGCCATTAACACAATCATGGTTTCACCCACAGCACGCCCTAGACCAATCATTACCGCTGAAAAAATACCCGGACTAGCCGTCAATAAGACAACCTTAGTCATTGTTTGCCAAGTAGTAGCCCCTAAGGCTAAGGAACCCACTGTTAAATGTTTAGGCACACTAAAGATAGCATCTTCGGCAATAGAATATATAGTAGGGATCACTGCAAACCCCATGGCAATACCCACCACTAAGGCGTTGCGCTGGTCATAACCGATACCCAACTCTGTTTTAAACCAATCACGCAAGGTGCCATGAAATAAGAAGGCTTCCAAAGGCACACTCACGGTAAAAGCAAACCAGGCGCTTAATATAATAACGGGGATTAATATGGCAGATTCCCAGCCTTCTGGTATATTTTGCAACAGCGCTTTAGGAAAAAACTGCCAGGCATAAGCAAACAGCATCACACTTAAAGGCACTATAAGGAACAAAGCAAATAAGCCAGCGAGGTGTTCTTCAATCACCGGTGCTAACCATAATCCGGCAAGAAACCCCAGAATAACCGTCGGTAACGCGCCCATTAATTCAATAGTGGGCTTAACGTATTGACGCATTTTTGGCGTCATAAAATAGGCCGTATAAATAGCCCCCATCAATGCTAATGGCATAGCCACTAGCATCGCGTAGAAAGCCGCTTTAAGCGTACCAAAAACTAAAGGTGTTAAACTGTATTTAGGCTCAAAGTCACTGTTAGCGGAAGATGACTGCCAAATATAATCCGGCTTTGGATAACTTTCATACCAGACTTCTTGCCATAAAGAACGTATAGAGACCTCGGGGTGCTTATTATCCAAAGTCCAGTAATTAATTTTACCATTCTCTGCTTCGACTAATAAGGCATTAGCGCGTGGTGATATGGCGGCTGCAACGGGAGTTGAATCTACCATAGGTTCATCAATCATTTTTCTTTCAGAAGTTGTATGATAAACCCCTAAATGTCCAGTTGCATCCAAGGTCATAAAACCTTTACGACGTTGTTCTGGATTAATGGTAACAACCGCTTTATCTGACACTTTAAAGACTCGGATCTTTTGCATTGCAAAGTGATTCAGTTTATCCCGCACTTTACTCCATTGAGAGACTAAACCACTGGAATCACCTATCATTAATGAAAGATCGCCATTTAAAAAGGCACTGCTTGTGACTACTTGACCCACCTCAATGACATTTTGCTGATATATTAAAGCAGGAGCCGTTTTATCAGCCATATCAAATAAACCTAATTGACCGTTCTTATTGATTAGATAGAGATTATGACCCTCTTTATCGATTAATATATCGGCAACCTCTGTAGCCGAATAATCTAGCGTCGCATCTGTACGAGTGACGGTGGCTTCATCAGCAAATAAGGTTTTTTCTTTTATAAAAGCACTTAAATGAATTTTATCGGCGGTTTTAGCAACAATCGCACTTGTTTTTTCGCCGATGATCACGGCAACTTTGTCTAGTGCAGCCCCTGACTCATTGATGACGATAGGCTCTTCGCCCATAGGATAATCAATTGACGGCGTAATTAACCGAATATTGTCAGGATAAGTCACTTTATATTGATGCCTAACGATAACCGCCTTACCATTGGACAAACCGTAAATCACAGCACCTTCATTATTCGGACTACCCTGTGAAAAACTAACGACTTTAGTTCCCTCTGGGATTTTAATCGTTTGATTTAAAATCGTTTTACCGGTCTCTACTGAAAAGAAGATAACCTGCCCACTGTCAGTGAATCGAACGCCAACTTCGTTTTGCTCTTCTATACCTAATAAAACCGTTTTTCCCTGTGCAGACTCAGGCACATCATACTGACTCACTGCTTGAGCGGTTGCCGAAATGAATAAGGGATAGACCACATACAACAAATAGAAGAATATCAATACAATAGCAAAGATAACCCCCAGCCCCCCCACGATAACACCATAACGAGCCACCGCATCTTTGATAAGTCGCCAGCGTTCATGAACCCCTCCAGTTGAATTATTAAGGGCTAAAGAAGATTTAGTTGGTATGTTTATTTTAGACATGCAGAGATTCTAAAGTTGAAATGTGACAATGATATAACTCTCACAAAAAAAAGCGACCAAGACCTATAATTCTAAATCTTGGTCACTTCAGTCTATATTAACGTTTACTTAGATGAAAAAGGCTATGTTAATATAGAATAATTTACTTATCGATACATCCATGTACAACTCTTGATTCCTTTTTAGTCGAACTACTTTAAAGTAGTCAGAACCTTTTCAACCACCTTAGCAGGCAATGGAATATAGCCATCTTTTATTACAACTTGCTGACCTGATTTAGATAATACCATTTTTAGAAACTCGTTTTCTAAAGGGGCTAAAGGTTGGTTTGGCTTTTTATTAACATAAACATATAAGTATCTAGTTAATGGATAAGTGCCATTTAAAGCATTCTCAGGTTTAGCTTCGACGAACGGTTGACCTTCTTTTTTAGCTAAAGGCACCATACGTACTCCAGACGTGGTGTAACCCATACCCGAATAACCCACACCATTTTGAGATGAAGTCACTGATTGAACAACTGAAGCTGAACCAGGTTGCTCATTTACGTTGCTTTTGAAATCACCTTTACATAAAGCGTTTTCTTTAAAGTATCCATAAGTACCTGATACTGAGTTACGTCCATACAACTGAATACTTTTTGAACCCCAGGCAGCCACGCCCGCTTCACCCCATGTGGTAATATCAGCAGGATTTCCACATTTTAAAGTAGACGAAAATATGGCATCCACCTGAGGAATGGTCAGACCTTTGATTGGGTTATCCTTGTTAACCAATACCGCCAACGCATCAATAGCAACTGGCACTGCGGTTGGTTTATAACCGTACTTATCTTCAAAGGCTTCTAACTCATCATCCTTCATCTCACGACTCATAGGTCCAAGATTTGAAGTGCCTTCTGTTAAGGCTGGTGGCGCAGTAGAAGAGCCTGCCGCCTGAATTTGTACATTAACATTGGGATATTCACGGTTAAACTCTTCAGCCCAGAGCGTCATCAAGTTTGCCAGCGTATCCGATCCTACACTAGATAGGTTACCAGCAATACCCGCTGCTTTTTGATAAGTGGGTAGATTGGCATCAACAGATTGTACGGCACTTGCAGTTCCACTAACCAATGCAACAGTTGCGAATCCCATCGCTGCAATCAGCGATTTTGTTTTATAAGAAAATTTCATCATAGAATCCCTAGTTAATTATTTTAAAGCTATTATGTATAGTCAACGTAACAAGAATATGAACATTATATGACATGATTATGACAGCACCATAATCTTGCCTTTCTTTTTAGAAAGAAAAATACAATTTATGATCAAATAACTTCTTCGGGAAGTAATTTAGCGTAAGTCATCGATAAAAGCGTGGCACAACCCGCGTCTAAATAAATCCAATCCTCTGGCATTTTTAATCTAACCAACGTTGCTGTCGGCAATAACTTGTCGGTATCCGGCAAATGACTGGCACCAACCAAATAAATAAGCAAGTCCTCAAGTTCAGGATTATGCCCGACCAGTAATACCTGCTTATTTTCGATCGAACACTCAGATAACACCGTTTTTAAACGCTCAAAACCCTCTTGATATAAACGCTTATCCTGAATAATTGGCAATGAGTCATTGGCAATTATTTTATGGACTATTTTTGCTGTCGAAATAGCTCGTTTTGCGGGTGAACTTAAAAAATAATCAGGCGTTAGACTTTCTTTTAGCAACCATAATCCAACTCGCTGAACAGCCTGCTTACCTCTCTTTTTCAACGGCCTATCAAAATCATCGACGGCAAGATCACGATCAGATTTGCCATGCCTTAATAACCATAACTCTCTACTCATTACGAATACCGTCCTTATATTATTCTGAACTATTGATAAAAGCTGTTAACATAACGAGTAATTGTTACACTGTCATTAAATATTAATATTAAATGATTAAAATACCTAGGATTTTCCATCTTTTCAAAGTCTTTTTGTCCATATATGTCCTTACAGTTTAATTTCCCATCAAACTTAACCAGTGAAAAATTTATTTCAAAATTAAGCGATAAAGTGGATATCGAAGTTGTTTCAAGACAATATACACTGAAAACTTATTACGACAGCTTTGACTGGAGACTTTACAAAAACAACATAACCTGTGAATTCAATCGCTCAAAATCGGAATCCGTACTACTGATTAGAGACATCGAAAATAACCTTGTTATTGCCAGTACAGAACTCAAAGAAGTTCCAAAATTCAGTAAACAATTCCACTCTGAAGAGATTTATAATCTGCTGGCTCCTCTATTGGAGATGCGTGCTTTATTACCGATGTGCAATCTTGATTATGAAAAACTTGATCTAAACGTTTTAAATAAAGATAAAAAAACCTTACTCCGCTTAATGATCGAAGATCATGAGCTATTAAATAATCGGGTCATCTTACTCCCTGTTAAGGGCTACGAAAAAACCACAGAGCGCATCATTTCGGTTATAACCACAAAACTAGAGTTAACAGCCACCAATAAATCGTTACTGGGTAGTACGTTAAAACTACAGGGAAGAAAACCCAACGACTACTCATCAAAAATCAATATCAATCTAGACCCTGATATGCGTGCTGACATTGCGATTAAATATATCTATAGCCATCTTTTAAAAGCTATAAAAGACAATGAACAAGGCGCTATTGCCGATATTGATAGTGAATTTCTACATGATTTTAGAGTTGCTGTTCGTAGAACACGCGCCGGACTCAGTCAATTTAAAGGGGTTATACCCGATAAAATGAGCGCCCATTATGCGGATTTCTTTTCCTGGTTAGGGCAAATAACCAGCCCCACCAGAGATTTGGATGTTTATTTGTTAAATTTTGCTAGCTACAAAAAGAGTCTTCCTCTCTCTATCCGAGATGATCTTGATCCACTTTACGACTTCCTTTTACTCAAACAACAAAAAGCTCAAAAAGAACTTGCCAAAAAACTCAGCTCAATTCAGTACTTATCGATTCTATCTGAGTGGAAAGACTACCTAAAAGAACAAGCCCCTATTAAACCCACTGAACCTAATGCCAACCTGACCATAGAGCAATTCGCCAATAGCAGGCTATTAAAAAGCTATCAGCGTATTTTAAAACAGGGTAATAAAATCAATGAGAAATCACCCAGTGAAGCACTGCATGATTTAAGAAAGTCGTGTAAAAAATTACGCTACTTAATGGAATTTTTTCAAAGCCTGTATCCAGAAAATTCGGTTAAACATTTCATTACAAATCTAAAAGGTCTACAAGAAGTGTTGGGTAATTTTCAGGATTATGCGGTTCAGGAAAACACATTGAAATTGTTCAGCGAAGAAATGCTAAACAAAAAAATATCTGCCAATACTTTTTTAGCGATGGGCGTATTAATACAAAACCTGGATGGTTTAAAAGAGAAAGCGCGTAAAGACTTTTCAGTAAAGTTTCAAACGTTCAGTCATATCGATAATCAATTGACCTTCAAAAGACTTTTGACCATTAAAGAGTAAAGCATCCGTTTTCACGACAAAACGTCTCCCCATACAGCGTCCCCGACAGACAACTATTTCAGTTAAGCCGAAGTTACCGGAACGTCGTTCTGAACTGCTATATTTACCACCCTCAACGGCTTAACTTACTCAGTGAGCGTTATGTTCTCTTATACGCTAATCCGAGTGTAGCAGGGTGCGGAACATCGGATCAAGGGAACGGCTGAAGGTGTTAAGAAGAACACTGAGGGTCTCTATGAAACTGCCGAAGATCCTAAAAAGATCAGCCAGACTTTAAGCACAAGCATTAATAGTCTGGGCGGTAGGATTAACACTCCCGGCGCAAGCACTGAGAACATTCGTGTCAGATTTTAAATGTTAGTGCCTTCCCTACAAGCATTAGCGCAGCCCCTCGAACTGCGGGCGCTATCCCTCGAACACTGGCTGCAGAACCTAAACCTCCGACCGCATTAACCCAGACTGTCAACGCGTCAACTTACACTACCGCCTAAACAACCCGAACCTTCACCGCATTCCCTCTAAGCGCCAGGACAATCGTTATAAGCGCAAGCCAACCGCTTAGAAGGGCCAGTGCTGGGGTAAATACCTTGTACAAATCAGTATCGACGGCTCACCTATCACTTTTTCGGGCAATAATCTGGATGCTAACGGATACCATTGTAATAAAGATAATTTCGTTCAGGTGCTTGTAAAATTGGAGTGCAATAGCTTCAGCTATTAGCTGTAAAAACAGCTAAAGCTATTTTACTCCAATTAAACGAAGACCGGTTAAACTGAATTAATGATGGCAGCCCGCGCCATGTATATGGCCATGAGATAACTCTTCTGCTGTTGCGGGTCTTACATCAACCACTTCAACATCAAATGTCAAGGCCACACCCGCTAAAGGGTGATTACCATCAATAGTAATATTATCGCCATCAATACTAACCACAGTCACAATACCTGGGCCTGAACTGACGTCGGCATGAAACTGCATACCCACTTCGATTTCATCAATGCCTTCAAACATCTCTCTGGAAATAACATCAATCATGTCATCAACTAACTCACCATACGCTTCTTCTGGCGGAATACGCACATTGAGTTTGTCACCTACTGTCTTACCAACTAACGCATATTCCAGACCAGAGATTATATTACCAGCGCCCTGTAAAAAAACTAATGCCTCACCACCTACCGAACTATCAATCACTTCGCCTTCATCGTTCGTTAATGTGTAGTGAATAGAAACCGCCATATTGTCAGCAACTTGCATGATTAAACCTTATTTAAAATTAAAAAATGGGTCATGATAACGATTTGTTACGCATTTGTCTGAAAAATTACTCGTTTTGAGCCATTAATTGAGTTTTAATTTTTGATTCCAATGCCTTTATGCAGCAACAGCAAGCTAAGCGATGCCAATAATACAATAAATCCACCGGTAATGATGTACGCTAACTCGATATTAACATCCGTCACACCGATCAGCCCAAACCGAAAGGCATTAATCATATAGAGAATAGGATTCCCCTTAGATAGGGTTTGCCAAATACCCGGCAACATGTCAACAGAGTAAAATACGCCACCCAAATAACTCAATGGGGTCAACACAAAATTGGGAATAATGGATATGTCATCAAAACTTTCTGCCAATAGGGCATTAATAAAACCCGCCAAGGAAAATAAAGTCGCGGTCAGAACAGCCACCGATAAGGTAATCGTTAAGTTATTGATGACAATTTCGTCAAATAACATGGATATTAAAGCCACCACTAAGCCGACCAATAAGCCTCTAATGATGCCACCACTGACATAACCACTCAAAATCACCCAACTAGGTACGGGTGCGACCAATAACTCTTCAATGTTACGTTGAAATTTAGTTGAATAAAAGGACGAAACCACGTTGGCGTAAGAATGACTGATGACCGACATTAAAATAACGCCCGGAACGATATAATCCATATACGTAGCACCATTGACGGTACCAATTCTGTCCCCAATCAATTTTCCAAAAATCAGGAAATACAGTGCCGTGGTAATCGCAGGCGGCAATAAAGTCTGCGGCCAAATCCGCACAAAGCGAAAAATCTCTTTAACTATGATGGTACGTAAAGCAATAGAATATTTCATAACGTTTAGCCTGCCGTACTGGTATCAATTAAATCCATAAATAACTGCTCTAACCGA
>QVQE01000100.1 GCA_003584865.1 Methylococcales bacterium | reverse complement strand
ATAAACAGGAACACGAGTTAGAAACCCATTTTGACAAGTGGGTGTATTTCTTAAAGCATCTGGAAGACTTTGACCATATCCCGACCATTTTAAATGAACCCATTTTTACCAAAGGCTTTGAAATTGCCAGTGTTGCGCATCTCAATGCCGACCAATACGATGCCTATATCAAGAGTGTGTTGTCTTATAACGAAGCTAAAGCGGTGTTAGATACGGCATATCAAGACGGTAAGCTTGAGGGTAAGCTTGAGGGTAAGCTAGACGAAAAATACGAAGTGGCGAAATCAATGTTAAACAAAGGCTTTGACATTAGCTTGATAGCTGATATCACAAAGCTCTCTGAGCAAGACATTAAGGCGCTGCTTTCATGATACGATTGGCTTAATGGGCAGGCGCACGTTAGGGACAGGTCGCGACCTGTCCCTGCTGATATTTCTTAGCTACTTAAGACACTACGCAGTTAGAACAGGGAACCTTTTAGTAAAAAATTTGTTTATGGAATTGCATAGTCACTTAACGTGGTTTAAGTTGATTGCCTTAAGCCGTAATCATAATAGAATACGTTACGCATTTTGGGCATATCACTTACTATAGATTAATAACAACTAACATCATGTCAGAAGAATCTACTAACAAACTCAACCTCTCTAAAAGCTTGACTCAATCTTTGCTACTCGGCTTAAAAGATTATATTAACGAGCAGATTATTGGCCAGGATATTCTCGTCGAAAGAATGCTCATTGGCTTATTGGCCGATGGTCATATACTCGTTGAAGGCGCTCCGGGTTTAGCAAAAACCAGAGCAATTAACGTCCTGAGCAAAGGTATCCACGGTGATTTTCATCGTGTGCAATTTACTCCAGATCTATTACCTGCTGACTTAACCGGAACCGAAATCTATCGTCCTCAACAAGGGACATTTGAATTTCAAAAAGGCCCTTTATTTCATAATCTAATTCTGGCGGATGAAATTAATCGTTCACCCGCAAAAGTTCAAGCCGCTTTGTTAGAAGCCATGGCAGAACGCCAGATAACCGTAGGACAAGCGACTTATCCATTACCCAAATTATTTATGGTGATGGCGACTCAAAATCCGATAGAGCAAGAGGGTACCTATCCGTTACCTGAAGCACAATTAGACCGCTTTTTACTGCATGTAAAAGTCGATTATCCTAAAGCTGAGCATGAAAAAAGTATCTTACATCTTGCTAGGGCAGAAGCCCGCTCTGAATCCTTAAAAAGTACTGAAAAATTTGCCCCTATTACGCAAAGCACGTTATTTGATGCCCGTAATGAAGTTCTTGATATCTACATGGCAGACAGTCTTGAAGATTATTTATTGCAGATCATTCTGGCAACCCGACATCCCGTTGCTTATGGGCAAGACCTTGCCGCCTGGTTGCAATATGGTGCAAGTCCCAGAGCCAGTATCGCGTTGGATCGTTGCTCCAGAGCCAAGGCCTGGCTAGCACAACGTGACTTTGTTAGCCCTGAAGACATTCAGGAAATGGCTTTTGATGTGTTACGACACCGTTTAATTTTATCGTATGAAGCGGAAGCCGAAGGCATTACAACCGATCATTTTATTAAAGAGCTTATTTCCAGGATTGCTGTACCTTGATGCTATTCAGTAAAAACAACAAAATGGCTGCTGGCCACTCAATGCCGAGTGAACGAGTTTCTGTTTCGTTAAAAACATTAATTGACTTAGCGAAACTAGCAACCCGTATTAATTTGCATCACGCTGATAATCGTTCCCAGCAAAGTGGTGGTTATGTATCACGCTTTAAAGGACGCGGTATGGAGTTTGACGAATCACGGTTCTATCAACCGGGTGATGATATTCGTAGCATTGATTGGCGAGTCACCGCACGAACCGGAAAAACACATACTAAGGTTTTTAGAGAGGAGCGTGAAAGACCTGTCTTTATCTCTGTTGATAACCGGAAAACTATGCAGTTTGCCACGCGCGGTGTTTTTAAGTCTGTCGTCGCCACAAAGTTGGCTAGTTTATTAGCGTGGGCCGCTGAATATCATGGTGACAGAATAGGGGGACAAACGTTTTCTGATGTTGAATGCCGAGAGTTAAAACCCCAAAATGGCCGACATGCTGTACTCCGCTTTTTAAATGCCTTGGTCAGTAAAGCCGACTTAATGTCTTCAAAATCTGAATCCAGTACCGAAATATCCCAACACATTACGTTAGAACAGATACTAGCCCGTTTAACGCAACATGCTCGTCCCGGCAGCCTGGTTTATATGATCAGTGATTTTCGTGGACTCAATGACGCTGTAGAGCTTCACTTATCTAAGTTGTCTCGACATTGTGAAGTCGTGCTTGTTTTTATCTATGATCCCCTGGAAACCCGTTTACCCACTAAAGGTCGGTACCGTTTTACAGACACTGTGCGTGATGTGGTCATTGATGCAACGGATCAACAACGCCTATTAAATTATCAGCAACGCTTTGAACAGCGTAAACAACGCCTTGAATTATTAGCTAAAAAACAGGGACTGACATTGATTCAATGTAGTACCTTAGACGATCCTTTGCAATGTTTAAGATAATTTTAAATTAAATCGTTACTTTTATACAACACATGCAACCCACTCAACTCCCTCTAAAAGACATTCATCTCCCGGATACTATCAGTGGGTGGCCGCCTGCCATCGGTTGGTGGTTAGTGGCTATTAGTATTCCACTGGTATTGTTTTTTTTATACTGGCTTTATAAACGCTTAACACGCAAGACCGCCCTTAAGACGGCCAAAAAGACTCTGGCTATGATCAGACACTATGGCGTTAAGGATAATGACAAAAAATTACGAGAACTGTCTGTCCTTATTCGGCGCGTTGCCATTAGCACATCACCCAGAGCACAAGTAGCCAGTTTAACCGGTCGAGAATGGTTAGCTTTTCTTGATCAATCCGTCACAGGGTCGCCGTTTAGTCAGGGTTGTGGTCAATTATTAGCGGAAGCCGCTTATCGGAAAAATACACCGACTGAGTCAGAAATAAGTCAGTTGATCAGTTTATGTGATGACTGGTTGAACGCTCAAACTCAATATTCCAAAAGAAAACATAAATCATGATTCATTTTGAGTGGCCTTGGCTATTAACAGCCTTACCGTTACCTTTGTTAGTTCGCTGGTTGATTCCAGCTAATATACCTGTTGAAGCGTCTGCCTTAAGAGTTCCTTTTCTGGATGATTTTTCGGAGGGTAAATCTCAAGCGATATCCCAGGATCAACAATGGCCTTTATTACTAGCAGCAACCGCCTGGTTTCTGTTAGTGATGGCCTGTGCGCGTCCACAATGGTTAGGCGAACCCATTGAACAGGCTATCAGTGGTCGTGATTTAATGCTGGCTGTGGATTTATCGGCGAGTATGGAAGAACAGGATTTTCTTATTAACAATAGCTCTGTCGATAGACTCACGGCTATAAAATCTGTTGCCAGTGATTTTATTAATCGACGGGTTGGCGATCGGGTAGGCTTGATTCTATTTGGTACGCAAGCTTATTTGCAAACTCCTTTAACTTTTGATAGAAAAACCGTACAAACATTATTAGATGAAGCGGTCATAGGACTTGCAGGGGATAATACCGCGATTGGAGACGCCATTGGCTTAGCTGTTAAACGCCTTAAAAATCAACCTGCTAATAGCCGTGTACTCATATTATTAACCGATGGGGCTAATACAGCAGGTGAAGTATCACCCTTAAAAGCCGCTGAACTTGCGGCTGCTAACCAATTAAAGATATACACCATTGGTGTGGGAGCTGATGAAATGATTGTCCGCACTTTTTTTGGTAGTAGAAAAGTAAACCCCTCGCGTGACCTAGATGAAAACACCTTAGTTAAAGTCGCTGAAAGCACCGGTGGCCGGTATTTTAGGGCAAGAAACTCTGATGAACTGAATAATATTTATATGTTACTCGATAAACTGGAACCCGTTGAAAAAGATAAACAGTACTTTAGACCTCAAACTGAATTATATGCCTGGCCTTTAGGACTGGCACTGGCTTTAGTCACCTTTATCTGTTTATCACGGGTGAGGTTGTCATGAATATGACGGAGTTTCACTTTATCAGACCCTATTGGTTAATGGCGATTATACCGTTTGTGGTTATCGTTATCTTATTGTTGAGAAATAAACTCAGCCGTGGCAATTGGGCATCCGTATGTGACGCGGAACTATTACCCTATTTACTGGAAGAAAAGGCAACAACCCAAAGCCGTTGGCCCTTAACAACGGGCACCCTCACTACTTTATTAGTTATCATTGCGTTAGCGGGGCCTACCTGGAAGCTCTTGCCTTCCCCGGCATTTAGAAATGAGTCTGCACTGGTCATTGCTTTAAATTTATCGCGTTCAATGAATGCTGAAGATATTAAACCCACTCGGTTAACGAAAGCACGCTACAAAATTTCCGATATCCTAACGCAACGCAAAGATGGTCAAACCGCATTGCTTGTTTACGCAGGCGATGCCTTTACAGTCACGCCCTTAACAGATGATTCTGAAACAATAAAAAGCCAGCTACCTGCGCTGATGACTGATATTATGCCCAGTGAAGGTAACAATACAGCACTCGCTCTAAATAAAGCCGTTGAGTTGTTTAAACAGGCCGGACTTCAAAAAGGTCACATACTCTTAGTGACCGACCGTGTAAATAATGATGAAGCATTGAATGCGGCAAGTAACCTGGGAAACTACCCACTCTCCATATTAGGCGTTGGCACCGATGAGGGAGCGCCTATTGCCTTATCAGAAGGAGGCTTTCTAAAAGATGACCAAGGTCATATTCTGATTCCTAAATTGAACTCCGATGAAATGATAAAACTGTCTGAAGCAGGTAAAGGACATTACCAAACCATTACCGCCAATGATGCAGATATCAAAAACTTATTAGCCAGTATAGATCAACCTGTTCAACAAGAAACTAAAGAAAACAAAAATATATTACTAGAGCAATGGGATGACAAAGGGCCTTGGTTATTATTGCTGGTTCTGCCCTTAGCCGCTTTGAGTTTTAGAAAAGGATTATTAGCCATTGCCTTATTCATGCTGTTACCACTGCCTAAAAATAGTTATGCTTTGGAGTGGAAAGATTTATGGCAAACTAAAGATCAGCAAGCACAACATGCCTTTAACAATAATCAATTTGAACAAGCGGCGGCTTTATTTGAAAATCCTGACTGGAAGGCAGTGGCACACTATAGAAAGGGAGATTATGAAAATGCACTTAAAAGCCTATCGAATAATCAAACAGCGCTCAGTGCCTACAATCAAGGTAATGCACTGGCTCAATCAGGTCAACTGGAAGCGGCCATAAAAGCGTATGATCATGCTCTCTCTTTAAATCCCAATGATGCCGATGTTAAATATAATAAAGAGCTGGTAGAAAAGGAGCTCGAAAAGCAAAAACAAAATCAGCAAGATAAGCAGGACAAGCAAGATAAACAAAACAAACAGGACAAGCAGGATAAAAAGGATAGCAAATACGACTCATCCCAAAAGGATTCTCAGCAAAACAAAGAGGGGGATAAATCAGAAGATAAAAAGCCCCAACAGTCAGAAGAAAAAAAATCTGAACAACAGCAAGCGGATGAACAAAAGTCTGAGGAAGAAAAGGCACAACAAGCTAAAAAAGAAGAAGAACAAAAATCAGAAGCAGACAAAGCCCAACAAGCTAAGCAAAAACCAGAAAAAGACAAAGAAGACAAGGAAAAATCACAACCAAGTCCTGCTGAAGAACAACCCAGCACAGAGGAGCAACAAGCTAATGAGCAATGGCTAAAAAGAATCCCTGATGACCCCGCTGGTTTATTAAAACGTAAATTTAAGTATCAATATAGCCAACGTGTCAATGGTCAATAGAATTGAGTCTGTGACTAATACACAATTGACTCACGTATTTTCGGCTAGCTTTACGGGTTATTACTTTCCTGAACAATAGATAAATCGCGAAGTTTTAAGCCAGTCAATACCAGGGTCGCCGTGTAGGTTAACAAACCTATCAAAATCCATTTAAATAAATTGATAACCCTATCCACTGAGTGCCATTGGTTCCACCAATTAGCATCCACAAAATAATATAAAACTATCGACATAGCCGCACTGGCTAAAAGTACCCGAAGAGAAAATACCCACCAACCTTTCACAGGTCGATATATGTTCTTCTTTAATAACTGATATAACAACAAAGCCGCGTTAAAAAAAGCGCCTAACGAAGTCGCTAACGCCAACCCGGCATGAGCCAAGGGAAACACCAACACCACATCCAGACCCAGACTGACTAACATGGCATAAAAACCATAACGAACCGGCGTTTTCATATCTTGTCGAGCCGTAAAACCCGGCACCAACACCTTGATTAAAAGATAACCCAATAATCCAACTGCATAAGCTTTTAGACTCAAGCCCGCATAATACACATCATTCCAACTAAACTCATTGTATTGAAATAACGTCGATAACATAGGCTCCGCTAATAAGATGAGTCCAATGGTTGCCGGCATTCCTATCAGAAGAGCGAGCCGTAATCCCCAATCCAATGAATAAGAAAAGACCTTTTTATCCTCCATCGCGTAATCTTTTGCCAATTTTGGCAAAATAACAGTTCCCAAGGCGAGTCCCAACATGCCCAAAGGGAACTCGACCAAGCGATCCGAATAATACAACCACGACACGCTGCCTACCGTTAAAAATGAAGCAACCAACGTATCGAGCAACAGATTGATCTGCGTGACTGAGACACTAAAAATAGCCGGTAACATAAGACGTATGGTTTTTTTAACACCAGGATCGTTATAACCCCACCTGAACCTGGGCAATAACCCCAAGCGCATTAAAGCTGGAATTTGAAAACAGACTTGTATAATGCCCGCCGCAAAGACGCCCCAAGCTAAGGCAACAATAGGCTGCTCCATTAAGGGCGCAACCCAGATTGCCGCAATAATCATGCTAATATTCAAAAAAATGGGGGTTAACGCAGGGATTGCGAACTGATCATGCGCATTTAAAATAGCCCCCGCAAAGGCGACCAGACTAATAAAAAGTAGATAGGGAAAAGTAATTTTCAGCAACAATACAGCAAGATCATATTGCGATCCTTGCCAAGCAAAACCAGGTGCCAATAATAAAATAAGTACCGGTGCTACGACGACGCCAATCAACGTCAATAACATCAAAATACCCGCCAGAGTCCCTGCGGTTTTATCGACAAACACCTTTAGATCAGCTTTATTTCCTTGTTCTTTATACTCCGCTAAAACAGGTATAAAGGCATGAGCAAACGCCCCTTCTGCAAAGAGTCGTCGGAAGAAGTTGGGGATTTTAAAAGCGACAAAAAAGGCATCCGTCGCTAGATCAACACCAAAAATACGCGCAATTAACATATCCCGGACGAACCCAAGGATACGAGAAATTAAAGTCATACTACTTACAATAACAGTTGACTTAAAAAGATGACGGCTCAAGATTAGTTCCTTTTTAAAACGTTTATATTGACAATAATATCATTTAAAAAGATAATGTGCGGCTATTTAACTAACTCATCAACGCACCGAGACACTATGGCTAATACAGCACAAGCTAAAAAGCGCGCGAAACAAGCGGAAAAAAGCCGTATTCGCAACGCAGGACAACGTAGTAACTTACGTACATTCGTAAAGAAAGTCATCGCAGCGGTTAATGCTGGCGATAAAGAAAAAGCACAAGCCGCTTATCAAGTTGTAGTGCCTATCATTGATTCTGCTGTCAACAAAGGCATTATCCATAAAAATAAAGCAGCACGCGGCAAAAGCAGACTGAATTCAAAAGTAAAAGCTATCGCTTAATTGCTTTAGGCTTTTAATATAAAAGCCGGGCTCTGTGAGTACTGGCTTTTTTGGACGGATAAATTTTAAGTCATCCTTAAAGCAAGGTCTTTATCAACGGGTAATCATTCAGTAATTGCCAACGAAACGCCTCTATCGCACTTTCATTATGCCGTTCGGCTCTTGCAATAGGCACTTTGATTTCACTGATAAAAGACATCGGTGCCGCAGATAAAAAAATCAGTCGATCCGCTAAGGCAATAGCCTCACGCAAGTCATGAGTAACAAACAACACATTATGTGGACGCTCATTCCATAAAGCTAATAATAATTCCCTAACCTGACGCGCTGTAGGTGCATCCAGCGACACAAAAGGCTCATCCATCAGCAATATATCGGGATCAACCGCAAAGGCTCGAATAATAGCCACTCTTCGACTCATGCCTAACGACAGTCGCTCGGGATAAACATGCTGAAAATGGGTTAACTGCATCACCTCTAGCAATCCATCAACAACTGCCGACGAAGACTGAACCCCTAACACCAAATCTATATTTTCTCGCACGGTTCGCCATGGTAATAATCGCGGATTCTGAAAGATATAACCAATCTTTGGTAATGAATGACTTTGACCAGCAAAAATATCTCCTTTGTAGTCATTATCCAAGCCCGCAACAATATTTAACAAGGTTGTCTTTCCACAACCAGAAGGCCCCAGCAAGCAGATAAACTCATTAGATTTAAGCGTTAGCGTAAGATCCGCAATCGCTAAATGCTGCCCCGCACGCCCGATGGCAGGATAAAACTTACTGGCAATATTAATATGAATATCACTCATCGTCGCCATTGTAGAGCCTTTTTATCTAGCGGCTTTAATATCATCAACTCTATTAACTGAATAACCGCAACAAAGGCAATGGTATAGGCTAAAATACTGGCGACATCAAACAACTGAAAAAACAGATGCAATTGATACCCCATTCCATTACTACGTCCTAATAACTCAACCACTAAAATAATCTTCCATATTAATGCCAGACCCGAGCGCGTTGCCCCCATGACGAAAGGATGCAACTGGGGCCAAATCACATGAACAAGCGTGTCATGCTTACTCAAATTGTAACACTTTGCCATTTCTAGCAAATCTTGATCAAGCGCTCTCGTTCCTTCTCTTATGGTGACAATCACATTAGGCAATTTATTAAGCACAACCGCCAAGATAGCGGCTGACTCGATCAAACCGAACCAGACATAACATAATATAATCGTCACCAAAGCGGGCACATTTAGAAAAATAACCAGCCAATTATCAAAGAAAGCGTCTAATCTCTTATTACGCCCCAGCACAATACCCAGCGCACAGCCTAATAACATAGCAATAGAAAAACTAACGACCAATCTTAGCAAAGTGGCACCCAAGTGAAAGGGTAATTCACCTGTCACACAACTTTGCCAAAAAACAGTAGCGACAATCGCGGGTGTAGGTAGTGTATGACTCGCGAAATAAGCCGCCAATGCTTGCCAAATCGCTATAAAAACCAGCAATGACAATGCCGGTAAGAGCTTATTAGATAGCTTCAAATTATTTTACAGCCCAGAAAGTGCCTGTTTGCAGATGCTCTGACTGCCCGGTCAGCTTTTTATTACTGACAGACCGTAGCATCTCATAAATACGCGCAGCCGCTTGTTGTTCCTTATCACCCCATTGCTCAACGCCACCCTCACAATAACGCTGACGTAATATCTTTTGTGTCGGTACATCATCAACGTGTGTCAAAGGAATTATTTTTTGCCAGGCATCATCAGAAACGCATAACTGGTTTTTAGCCTTTTTGCTAGCCGCCAAGAAACTTTTAATGGCTTGCTTATGATTCTCTGCCCAGCTTTGCTTAAAAACATAGCCAATGCTAGGCACATTTTCAGAAATACCTAGACCTTTTAAAATACCTTTACCATCTATAATTTGACGATAGCCTTGAGCTTCAAGCCGAGCCGCAAAGTGCCAATACGTTAATACCGCATCCACACGATTTTGCTTGATTTGCTCGTTGATTAATGGAGGAGCGCCAAAGGTCTTTTTGACAGAAGCATCTAGATTTAGATTGCTCTTTTTCACCAACGCCTGTAACAGTACCCAGTTTTTATCTAACTCACCACCGGCAATTCCTAAGTGTTTGCCTTTAAGATCTTCAATCGAATGAATAGTGCTATTTTCTGGCACCACTAACGCGCCCGACGTATTTGAATAAGGATAAAAGGTAAAATCTGCACCGTCGGCTCTAAGACTGGACACCCACACCCAATCAGATACAATCATATCAACAGCTCCCGATTGCAATGCAATTTTACCTGCTTCAGCATTGGCAAGATGCTCAATTTTTAACTGAAAATCACTGGCTTTAACGGCTGGATCATCTTGTAAAGCCGTTAACTCCCACTCTAAAGTACCCGCTGCCTGAACCCCAACACGAATAACCGTTTTTTCCTCTGCAACACAATGAAAAGAAACTAACAAACAAAGACCCACCACAACACTCTTAAAACTCATAACCACTACCCAATTACCCAAATTAAAAACAACTATTCTATCTGCATGAAGGATTTCAAGCGAGTCTGTTTATAGTTATTGTCCGGCACCAGATTATTGCTCTTCAGTTCAATAAATTACAAAATGTTGGTGAAAGGTTTAAAAGCCCCGATAAACAGGTTGTTTTGACCCTATATATAATCTAAACAGTTTGTCCTTTACTGCTTTTTAGACATAACATCTTAAAACAATTGATTTTTAATTAATGGCATAGAAATAGCTAATTACATTCCACTTTACTTTTGTTTAATATGCATCTTAATAGTGTAACAATCCTAAGTCTATAATTCTGAGTTAAGAATTAGCTGATACAATTGTGTTCATCTCGATAATATAAATAGTTATAACCGCTTTATAATAAACCAGGATAACAAAAGTGTTTGAGGCAACTTTTATTTTATCTTTATCTAACGATTAGGGAACCAATCATTCATAATGTGCTCACATACCGAGCACTACCATAACAAAAAGCTTTATCAAAGCAACACATTTTACTTTAGTTATCGCTTGGACTTTATGACAAAAAAATCAATCTGGTCAACAGCCTCTATATTGCTGGTTAGTTTTCTCATTACTTTTAATGCTCAAGCACAAGATCAGGCGCTCTCTGTTGACGAAGTGCTTACTCTATTTTATCAGCGTAACCTTGACCTGATTGCGGCTCAATATAACATTGATCAGTCTGTTGCCGATGCCATTATTGCTTCAGCAATCCCTAACCCAACGTTCGGCTTTCAAATGCTTGAACTTAGTCGCAATCTCAACAACAACTCTGTAGCTACCGGCGGTTGTACACAAAACACCTCATGCGGACCTGCGCAATATTATTCATTTAGCCAATTAATTGAGGTTGCTGGCAAGCGAGGATTACGCATACAAAGTAGCGGCTTTGCAATACAGGCCGCTGAAAGTGATTTTCGTGATGCGATACGAATTTTCTCCAACATGGTTAGAGATGGCTATTATCAATTGTTGCAGACACAAAAAAACCGATGGTTAGCTCAAGAAATTGTCGATCACTACCAAACAGTGACCAAAGCCAATGACCTACGCATGAAAAGCGGTGATATTGCAGAGTCTGACTTTTTAAGAGTTAAAATGGAAGCGCTTCGCGCTGAATCTGACCTTGATAATGCGCAAACAGCGGTTACCATGGCTCAAGCAGATTTAGCCGTCATTTTGCGCTGGCCAGAACAAAGCCTACAATTTGAGGCAAAAGAGGAATGGCCTGTCGTTAAAGACATTGACCAACAACTTTCACAGGATGAGTTAATCAACAAAGCCCTGCAACAACGACCCGATTTACAAGCAGACAAATTACGTGCTGAACAAGCTGATAAACAGCTAGAACTCGCTAAACGACTCAAGTATCCTGATGTGACAGTTTCCGCTGGATATGCAAGAGATCCCAGTAATAATGCGCTTAACTCTGGCTTTGTGGGCTTTAGTGTACCCTTACCATTGTTTTATCAATACCAGGGTGAGACCGACAAAGCAAATGTTAATCTCAGCCAAAGCCGACTCACTGCGCAACAAACTGAATTAGGTATCCGAAATGATGTCGTTAGCGCACTGGCTACCTGGAAAAGTGCCGATAAAATTGTAAGCCGCTTTAAAGAAGGCTTACTCGATGATGCCTTAGCTGTCAGAAATAGTTCAGAACTCGCTTATAACAAAGGCGCCACCAGTGTACTGGATCTTATCGAAGCGGAACGAAGCTACAAAAATGTGATGCATGATTATTACGCGGCAGAAATTAATAGAGCCAATGCTTATTATGATTTGGAAAAGTCTTTAGGTGTTGAATCGAATTCAGATAAAACTCCTAGCCTAAAAACCACCAACACTAGGTAACATCAATCAAGGTAGGGACTATGGTTTGAACGGCCAAACTCTTAAACTAAATATTGTGCGTGTAAACAACGAAAATGGATAAAATGATGTATCCTCAAAGAAAAAAGATTTTTTATAGTCTACTCATAGCAGCAACATTAGCAGCCTGTTCAGACTCGCAAGATAAAAAGGAGCCCATAATTACTTCATCCACAGTACGTGGCGAAGTTCATTTAGCGCCTGACTCACCCAAGAAAGCTTACATTAAAACGACGATACTAAGTCTAACCCAACATCCCTTACTAGAGCCTTTAACGGGAAAGGTCACTTATAACGAAAGTGCAACATCACGCATTAGCTCACCCGTCGCTGGGCGCGTTATTACCACGCCCATTACTCTAGGCACACAAGTTCAAACGGGATCGACTTTATTAGAGCTAGACAGTCCAGATGTCGCTGCAGCTGAAGCAGATTATGCAAAAGCCCAGGCAGATTTAATATTAGCTAAAAAAGACTTTATTCGCCAGAAAGAACTCTACGAAGGGAAAGCGGTTTCTCAAAAAGAACTGGAAAGATCTCAAGATGACTTTAATGCTGCTCTTAGTGAAGTGCGACGTGCGCAAGACCGCTTAAAAAATCTGCATATAAGCGCACAACAGAACGATGGTCGCTTTGCTTTAAAATCCCCAATTACTGGCACTGTCGTTGAACGCAACGTCAACCCGGGTATTGAAGTACGTCCCGATCGAGATGTGCCACTTTACGTCATTTCAGATACCAAAAAGCTGACTTTAATTATGGCGATTTTTGAAGTTAATCTCAGTAAAATAAGGTTAGGACAGAAACTGTCTATTTCAGTACCGGCTTATCCTGACAAAATATTTTCCGCGACAGTGCAATATATTGGTCAGGTTTTAGATGAGAAAACTCGATCTATACAGGTTAGATGCGATTTACCCAATAACGATGGCCTGTTACTGCCCGGCATGTACGCCACAATTAACGTAGAAAGTGACCCTAACGACCTAGCTATTGTTATTCCTCTAACCGCCGTATTTACAGAGGGTGAGGTCGATTTTGCATTCATTGCCATTGACGAAAATCACTATCAGCAACGTCCCGTAGAAATCAGTCTACGACTAAAAGATAAAGCAGTAATCTCGAAGGGGTTAAATGCCAATGAGAAATTGGTTAGTGAAGGTGCTCTCACGCTTCGCTCAGAAGAAGAAGTCGAAACCGATAGCGATAAAAATAACCCTAACTAGAGACATATAAACATGATTGAACGTCTTATTGCCTTTTGTCTCCAGCAGAGACTGATGGTTATCGGTGCGACTATGGCTATTGCCATTTCAGGTATTATCGCCTTTGAAAACTTACCGGTGCAAGCTTTTCCGGATGTGCAAAACGTGTTTGTACAAGTGGTCACTCAATATCCTGGTCAAGCGCCCGAAGAAGTTGAAAAGTTTATCTCATTACCCATTGAACGAGTAATGAATGGCCTACCGCATTTAATGAATATGCGTTCAGTGTCTATTTTCGGCTTATCTGTCGTTACCTTAACTTTCGATGACAGTGCGGAAGATTATTTTTCCCGCCAACAAGTATTGGAACGACTTCAAAATGCCGACATTCCCAGTGATAGTAAACCAAAGCTTGGCCCATTGTCGACGGGTGTTGGTGAAATATTACGTTATGTTATTGATGCCAAAAATCTCCCTTTAGTAGAGCAACGCGCCTTACAGGATTGGGTTATTGAACCTAAAATTCGCTATGTACAAGGTGTAGCGGATGTTGTTTCCTACGGTGGAGGTGTTAAAGAGTACAAAATCTCGGCTAAAGCAGATCGCCTTAAAAATTACCACGTTGATCTACAACAAATATTTGATGACATCTCCAATAACAACAACAATACAGGAGGTGGCTATATTGAATACGGTGATGAAGCGCTGGTAGTAAGAGGGATAGGTTTGCTGAAATCCGCTGAGGAAATCGGTGATATTGTAGTCGATAGCAATGATGGCGTACCCGTTCGTATTAAAGATGTCGCTGATATTAGTGTTGGTCCACAGCCCCGCACCGGTATTGTGGGAATGAATCAACGCGATGATATCGTTGAGGGTATTGTATTACTTATAAAAGGCCGTGATGCAGTCAAAGTACTTGAGGGGGTAAAAGAAAAAATCAAAGAACTGAATGAGTTTGGTTTACCGCCTGGCGTCAAAATTGTGCCCATTTATGATCGTACTGAACTGGTGAATCATACTGTCCATACCGTCGAACACAATATGCTCGAAGGTGCTACGCTCATTATGATTATCTTATTGGTCTTTTTAAGACGATTTATGGCAGCATTTTTAGTCACTCTTATTATTCCATTGTCACTGTTATTTGCGTTTATTTTGGTAGATTTGGGGGGCATTTCTGCAAACCTTATTTCATTAGGTGCTATTGACTTTGGTATCATTGTCGACAGTGCCGTTGTTTTGGTTGAGGCAGTCATGGTGCAAGTCACTTTAGATTTACACCGTAATGCTGATATGCGCCATTTACGACAAACATTACTCATTACAGCGACTGAAATGGGTAGACCCATTCTATTCTCAAAAGCCATTATCATTATTGCTTTTTTACCCATTTTCACTTTCCAACGGGTAGAAGCGAAAATCTTCTCTCCCATGGCCTACACCCTTAGTTTTGCGCTAGTAGCCTCCATGCTCTTCAGTCTGACGTTTGTGCCCGCCATGCTGACCTATTTGTTGGGCCCTAAAATGGCCGAAAGTCATAACCCATTAGTTGTAGCGATGGAAAAATACTATCGTAGAATACTCGAATGGGTTCTTAGGCATGCTAAAACCGTGTTTATTTCATCAGTCGCAGCATTGGTATTAAGTTTTGCATCAATAAAGCTAATTGGCACTGAATTCATGCCGAAGCTGGATGAAGGTAATATCTGGCTTACTATAACCTTACCCACCCCCGTTTCACTAACGACGGCAAAAGAAGTTGAACAAAAGGTTCGAAATAAACTAGAAACATTTTCCGAAGCCAAAATGGTTTTAACTCAGTTAGGTCGCCCTGAGGATGGCACTGACCCAAAAGGCTTCAACAATCTTGAGGTGCTGATTGATCTCAATCCTAAAGATACCTGGCGATATAAGAAAAAAGATCAATTAGTCCAGGCAATGGATAAAGAGCTTGCTATTTTCCCCGGCATCCTCACTAACTTTTCGCAAGTTATTCAAGATAACGTCGAGGAAGCTATTTCGGGTGTTAAAGGTGAAATCGCTATCAAAATATTTGGTAGTGACTTAAAAATCTTACAAGACAAAGCCGATCAAGTCACCCATATTTTGGCCTCTATTCAAGGTGCTACTGATGTCGCTGCCGAACAGCAGGCAGGACTTGCCCAAGTGATGGTGGAAATTGATAGAGCCAAAGTATCGCGTTATGGCATCAATATCTCTGATGTCCAACGGGTCATGGAAATTGGTATGGGAGGCAAAGCCGCCTCTCAATTTCTTGAAGGTGAGCGGCGTTTCGATATTACGCTACGTTACGAAGAAAACGCTCGTAATTCAGTTGCTAGCTTAGAAAACTTAATGGTGCAAACACCTGATGGAGCACGTATTCCCTTGTCAGAACTTGCCACGATTAAAATTAATCAGGGAGCATCGAGAATCAGTCGTGAAGATAATATGCGCAGAATTGCGATTAAGTGTAATTTGATCGACCGGGATCAGGGGAGCTTTGTAGCAGAAGCCCAGAAAAAAGTGGCCGCTCAGGTTGATTTACCTACCGGATATCATATAGTTTGGAGTGGTCAATTCGAGAATCAACAACGCGCCATGAAAAGGTTAGCCATTATCGTGCCCATTAGCTTAGGACTGATTTTTGTTTTATTATTCTGGGCTTTTATGTCAATTAAGAATGCTCTATTGATTCTTATGAACGTGCCTTTCGCAATGATCGGTGGTATTCTTATCCTATTAGCAACAGGCATTAATTTAAGCGTTTCGGCTGCAGTCGGTTTTATCGCACTCTTTGGTATCGCGGTTCAAAATGGCGTTATTCTGGTTTCTCAACTCAATAAACTACGTAGAGAAGGCCAATCACTTCATGATGCGATTGTAAACGGTTCAGTTAGCCGTTTGAGACCTGTTGTGATGACCGCTATGATGGCAATGTTGGGGCTTTTCCCGGCTGCACTCTCAACCAGTGTGGGTTCAGAAACAGCAAAACCTTTTGCTGTTGTTATTATTGGTGGACTACTGACAGCAACGCTACTGACTCTTACGTTATTACCAGCGCTGTATCGATATTTTGCAGAACCCGATGAACTTTAAAGGAGATTTATGAAAGAAATACGCGCCTTTATCCAGCCTCACAAACTAGGTCGTGTTACCATGTCCTTATTAGAAATTCATGGCTTTCCAGGTATGACAGTGATTGATTGTGATGGTTTCGGGCGCGAAAGGACTCAGCATATTCAGGATTACAAACCATTTTTACCTAAAAAGCGAATTGAAATTTTTGCTCCAGACAGTTTAGTCGATATTATCTTCGAAACCATTATGAGCGCTGCCTTTAGTGGGCAGCATGGTGACGGTAAAGTCTATATTATTGATGTATTAGAAGGTGGCCGGGTGAGTACTCATGAAAGAAATCCTGACTTGGGATAAAATTATTAATAATGCTGTCATTAAAGTTTGGTAGGATTTACTAGGGTAAAAATGGATCATCAGCTATGTATTATTCATTTATTATCGGATAATTCCTAAAGCAATCATGCTTATTCTCTACATCAACAAATCTGGTGCGATAGCTCTAAAAAATGTTTAACTTAATAACATCTTTAAGAAAATTACTCTTTTGCACTGTATTTTTGACAACGTCAGCACAAGCAGAAAACTACCCAGATTTAAATGATGATGGCGAGTTTTCACTCATGGGCGCCTTATCTGATCATGGCTTACACAATATTAAGGATGAACGCTGGAACTTCTATACGCAAGCAACTTATATTTCCAGTTGGAAACAGGCATTCCCAGCGGCCTATACTAATTTAAACGGTTCTCCTAATTCGTTACTACCCGGAGCAGAGCGTGGTTTTACTGGAACAACGACCTTCTACGTTGGGGTTAAAGCCTGGACAGGGGCAGAACTCTATGTTGCTCCAGAAATGATTTCTGAACGACCTCTTTCAAGCCTAAAGGGAATTGGTGGCAGTATTCAAAACTTTGAGCTACAAAAAAATGGTTCAGTCCATTCCACCTGGTACCCGTCTAGAGCTATTTACAGACAAACACTTTCATTCGGTGGAAAACAAAATAGCGTTAACTCCGGCCCCATGCAATTAGCTGGGACAGCCGATAGTCGCCGTTTTGTTTTTACCGCAGGAACCTTTAGTATTCTTGATATGTTTGATAAAAACACCTATGCGGGTGATCTTCGTCGTCAATTTGTCAATATGGCCTTTTTAACCCATGCTGCCTACGACTTTGCAGCCGATGCACGGGGCTATACGACGGGATTGGTTGGAGAACTTTATTTTGATGACTGGGCTTTTAGATTTGGGCACATTGCCGGGCCTAAAAATCCTAACGATTTATTTATAAATTTTCAGATGTTAAGCAACTATGGACAGCAGGTTGAACTGGAACATAAGCACGTTATCAAAGACCAACCTGGGGCAATAAGAATTCTGGGCTATAGAAATCAGGAAAACTCGGGGAGTTTTACGGATGCCATTGCGGCATTCAAGGCTGATCCATCGAAGAATGCAACAACGTGTACGGGTTATAACTATAACTCTAGTAATGCCAACGCACCTGATCTTTGCTGGGCCAGAAAATCGAATATTAAAATGGGTATCGGCATTAATATGGAACAAAGCATTACCCAAGATATCGGTGTGTTTTTTAGAGGCATGTATTCAGATGGTAAAACGGAAGTTTATTCTTATACATCCTCAGATCGATCGCTCTCTTTTGGTTCTGCCATGAAGGGCACCCGTTGGGGGCGTGAAAAAGATACTGTGGGACTTGGTTATGCGCAAAGTTGGCTTTCAAAAGATCACATCAACTATTTAAACATGGGTGGAGTTGATGGCTTTATCGGTGATGGAAAAATTAATTACAGTCCCGAACAAGTCGTTGATATTTACTATCAATGGCATGTTGTTAAATCGGCTTGGCTTACTTTTGACTATCAGTATCTAGCCAATCCTGCTTTTAATGCAGATCGTGGCCCCGTCAATATTTATAACGCCAGAGTGCATTTTGAACTCTAAATAAAGCGTATCTCCCACCTGCGCCGCTATATGCCTTCGTCCTTGAACCGGAGGTTCAAGTGGGAACGTAACCATCACATCAGGCTTCCCATTTAAATATGGGCTTGCGCACCAGTGAAGGATTTCGCTCCCGGGGTTAATACAGGTTCAGGAAACACCCGGCACACTCTCGAACGCTACAGGAGATACGGGTGTTTATTGTAGCGTGTTTAATGTTTTTCTAAAACGTTTTCTATTCTTCCAGACAATTTATCAAGGCAATCGCTGAGTTTCTTATTCAACCGAGCATTTTCGTTTTTTACCGTTTGAAGCTCGTGTGCCAAGTTAAGAGCTGCCATCACTGCGACTCTATCGGGTCCTGCGACCTTACCTGAATCCCGCATTCTTCTCATTTGTAAATCGAGTTGCTGTGCAGAATAAATCAGATCTTCTTGATCCTCAAGGTCACAGGCTATTCTATATTCTTTCCCCATAATCATTAGCGAAACATGTTGCGGTTTTTTATTCACGAGCCTGGCTCCATCACTTTTAGTTTTGTAATCATTGTGTCCACTCTAGCCTTAGCTAAAGCCGCTTTTTCGAGTAATTCAACTTTTTCTTGCGTTAAATTGGTTAGTTTAATCTTTAAATGACTATTCTCATTTTTCAAATATTGATATTGTTTAATCAACTCATCCAGTTTATTCTCAAAGTATTTTAATTCTATGGGTAAATTAATTTCTGTCATAGTGACCACTGAGGTTTTACAAGTAATCCGATATTTTTTATGAGTAATGATAAACTCTAATCAAGTGAACAAATATTAAACACATCCCCTATCAATGGTAGCATAAGCGACTTTTTTATTTTAATGATAGTGATATTATCATGACCTATAACAGATGTAACAAAATAATTATAAACATTGATACGGATCTTTCTGCCGCTGAAGCACATGGCATGGCAATAGGTATGCTCTCTGTCAATGAGCAAGCTGGATACGAATCATGGTTGACAGAACTCTTGGGCAATAATGAATCTCTCAGTGAGGAGAATAAATCTATATTGGTAAAGCTGTTTGAAGAAACTCGACGATTATTCTTTAGTGAAGACTTTGAATTCGGCTTATTTCTACCAGAAGTAGACATGCCTCTAAGCTTACAAGTTCAAGCTTTAACAGATTGGTGTAGAGGTTTTTTATTGGGTGTTGGATCAAAGCCTGCCTCAAACTATTCAAGAGATGCTTTGGAAATCCTGCGAGATATTGCCGAATTTACCAAGCTTGATACGGATGTCGAAGGCGAAGAAGATGAAAATGATTTTGTCGAAATCACAGAATATTTAAGATCCGCTGTATTATTATTGCGAGATGAATTAGCCTATAGCGACAATGACATGAGTGCATAACGGTAAGCAAATGAAGCAAAGTGAATTTAAAAAACGACGTAAGAAGCTAATACAAAGCATTGGAAAGGGCGCTATTGCCCTCATTGGCAGTGCGCCCATAAAGATACGTAATAGGGATGTCGATTATCCATTCCGGCAGGATAGTGATTTTTATTATTTAACGGGCTTTAATGAACCGGATGCTTTAGCTGTGTTTATTCCAGAACGAAAAGAAGGCGAATATATTTTATTTTGCCGTGAATTTGATGAAAAAAAGGCTTTATGGGAAGGGGCGCACGCAGGACTAGGGGGAGCAAAAGCCGATTATGACGCAGAGGAGGCGTTTGCCATTGAGGATTTAAACAAAGTTCTACCGGGTCTGTTAGAAAATAAAGCTAAAGTCTTCTATCCTATGGGACGAAATTCAGAGCTTGATCATAATCTATTAGCCTGGATAAATACGGTAAAAAATCGGTCACGATCAGGTGTTACAGCGCCCAGCGAACTGTATTCTCTAGATCTGATACTGCACGAGATGCGCTTATTTAAAAGTGATAGCGAACTTAAGCTGATGCGTCGTGCCGCCGAGGTTTCTGCTGCTGCCCATGTTAAAGCGATGCAAGCGTGTAAAGCAGGACTCTTTGAGTATCAAATAGAAGCCGAGCTTATCCATCATTTTATCCAAAATGGCCTTCGAGCAGTTGCCTATCCCTCGATTGTAGCCGGAGGAAAAAATGCTTGCACGCTGCATTACACTGAAAATAACTCAAAATTAAAGAGTGGTGATTTATTGCTAATCGACGCAGGCGCTGAATGTGATCATTACGCGGCAGACATCACTAGAACTTTCCCTATTTCTGGCCGTTTTAATGAACCACAAAAGCAATTGTACCAACTGGTTTTAGATGCCCAAGCGGCTGCAATAGAGCAGATTCAACCCGGCTTACCCTGGAACCAGGCACACGATGCCTCTGTTGAAATTCTTACAAAAGGTTTAGTTGAGTTGGGCTTATTAAAAGGCAAAGTAAAAAAGCTCATTAAAGATGAAAAGTATAAACCCTTTTATATGCATCGAATTGGACATTGGCTAGGTATGGATGTACATGATGTAGGTGATTACAAAGTTAACCAGGAATGGCGATCATTAGAAGCGGGCATGGTGTTAACGATAGAGCCGGGCTTATACATTCCTGCTGATTGTAAAACGGTTGATGAGCAATGGCGAGGCATAGGCATTCGTGTTGAAGATGATGTTCTAGTGACTTCACAAGGTCATGAAATTCTAACTAGCGGTGTCCCCAAATCCATAACAGAAATTGAAGCATTAATGCAGGCCGTATAATGCAACAGAATTATGATTTAATCATTGTCGGTGGTGGTTTAGCGGGAAACTGCCTAGCGCTATCCCTTAAAGATAGCGGTTTAAACATAGCCATTATTGAGACTAATACCCGTGAACAACTCAAGACCGCCCACGCAGGTGATAGAGCCTTAGCCTTAGCCTCAGGTACTGTCATGATGTTGGACAAATTAAACAGTTGGCAAGGCATTAGTCACGTCGCGACAGCCATAAAACAAATTCATATTTCTGATCAAGGTCATTTCGGAAAAACCCGTTTATCCGCAGAAAAGGAACAGGTTGAGGCACTCGGTTATGTGATCACTGCCCGAGATATTGAAACGCACTTGGCTAATCTTGTTATTGAAGCCGGTATAACGGTTATTTCTCCTGCCAGAGTCGTTGGTTTAATATCCAGTGATAAAGATGTTTATGTCAATTTAAAGCAGGGTAATGAATCCATCAACCTGACAGCTAAATTACTTGTAGGTGCAGATGGCGGTTCGTCTTCAGTACGAAAATTACTTGATATTCCTCAACACGTAACCGAGTATGGACAAACAGCCTTAGTCACTACCGTACAATTAACCCTTCCTCATAAAAACACGGCTTTTGAGCGCTTTACTTCCTCTGGCCCTCTAGCGTTATTGCCTATTGGAAAAAATCAATGTGCCGTGGTTTGGACTCGTACGACCGAAGATGCAGAAGCGCTAATGCTGGGCAGTGAAGCTAGCTTTTTAGCCGAATTACAGCAATGTTTTGGTTTTAGGTTAGGCGCATTAAGCTTAACGGCACCGAGACGAGCCTTTCCTTTATCCCTTATTCGTGCTGATAAAATGGTGTCTGGTCGAGCCGTTATTATTGGTAATGCGGCACACCAACTTCATCCGGTTGCGGGACAAGGCTTTAACTTAGGTTTGCGGGACGTCATACATCTAGCTGAAAGGCTATTAGAACAAATTGAACAGCATAAAGACATTGGTTCAAATGAGTTTTTGAATGACTATTCGAGCTCTCGAAAAAAAGATCATGATCGCACCATCGGTTTTACTGATACGGTCGTGAAGATTTTCTCTAATGAATGGTTGGTAATGGCAGCGGTTAGAAATATTGGCTTGACGTTGCTGGATCATATTCCCAGTGCGAAATCGATACTCACTCGTCACGCGATGGGATTTGCAGATTTGACTAAACAAATGGTAAACAAATAAGACAAACCTGTTCATTTAAAATATCTGTAGAGCAGAATGAGCATTAAATCTCCGCTCTACAAATACAATACGGTCAGTTAAGAAGCGAACGCCTTATCAATAAAGAATTTAACCACTCCCCCGATAATATCTGACCGTTTACTTCGATTTCGCCGCTTTAGCCGGTTCAACAACAACCTTGGCTTCTCCCGCGGCTTTAGGCTCAACACCGGCTACAGGTTCTGCAACCGGAGTATCACTCAGCAGAATATCTTTTTTGTTTTTATCCAAGGTCTTTTGACCAATGCCTTTTACATTAGTCAAATCTTCAACGACATTGAATACACCTTTTTCCGTTCTATATTTTACAATTGCTTCTGCTTTTTTGATACCAATACCTGTTAAGGCGTCAGCAATAGATTTAGCGTCTGCAGTGTTAATATTAACCGGTGTTGCCATTACATTAGAAACAAAGAGTAACAACATTAATAGCATTAATTTTTTCATGAATTTTCCTAAGATTAGTTAAACTTCCAAAAACAATAGGGTTATCTAAAGTTAAATAACGACATTGCTTATACATGAGTCTAGTCCTCTATAAAGGAAAACACAAAGTAATATCCACATTATTTAGATATTTATTCTTGTATGACCTATTGGCGTATTAGATAATATAGGGTCAACTCATTATTGAGATGCCAACCAATTGATAACAGAACCTATTTTTCATAGCCTTAACCTTATATTCACAATTCATCATTAAAATATCTTGCAGTCTACAAAGGACAAGGTGTAATCTGCGTGTCGGTTAGGCTATAAAAAATATTCAAAATGCCTGACTCTGCTTAAAACATATTACAACTTATTGATAAGTAATTGATAGGCAAACAATACCCTGAACATTACATAACCCTTAATTAAGAGAAGTAAAAAATGTCTAATTTTCCAATCGATCTAGGCGCTTATCAACGCATAACCTTAGATCCCAGCATTAACACTCTGACTGCCGAACAAAGAGACAGTCTTAAAGCCAACATCCAACTTTGTCGCGATGCGATCGTATTCTTTACTGCGACCGGTGCCGCAAGAGGCGTTGGTGGACATACCGGAGGCCCTTACGATACAGTACCTGAAGTGATGATTTTAGATGCTTTGTTTCGTGGCTCTGAAAGCGGCTTCGTACCCATATTTTTTGATGAAGCCGGACACCGTGTTGCAACTCAATATTTAATGTCAACCCTAAACGGTGACTTACCCGCTGAACGCCTCGTGGAATACCGTGCGGCTCATTCTCATTTACCCGGTCACCCTGAATTAGGCTTTACTCCGGGTGTAAAATTTAGCTCAGGTCGTTTAGGACACATGTGGCCTTATGTCAATGGTGTCGCTATTGCCAACCCCAGTAAAGTGGTCTTTTGCTTAGGTTCTGATGGCTCACAACAAGAAGGTAATGACGCAGAAGCAGCCCGTTTAGCCGTTGCTCAAGGCCTTAATGTTAAACTGATTATTGATGACAACGATGTCACTATCGCTGGTCACCCCTCTAAATATTTAACCGGTTGCACCACGGCTAAAACTTTAGCGGGTCAAGGCGTTACTGTCTTAGAAGGCGACGGTGAAGATCTTGATGATCTTTACAAACGTATTTGCCTGGCGGTCAACACGGATGGCCCTGTGGCTGTTATTAACCATCGCCCTATGTGCCCAGGCATTGTCGGTCTTGAAGGTTCAACACACGGTCATGATGTTATCTCTGTGAAAGTCGCGGTTGAATATTTAGAATCTCGTGGACAAAAAGCCGCCGCTGATCACTTAAAAACAATCAAAGCACCTAAAAATGATGCAGTATTCTTAGGTTCAAGCGATAAATGGGATGCTAACCGTAACGTCTTTGGTGATGCCGCTGTTGAAATTCTAGGCCGTTTAAGTGAAGCAGAACGTAAAGAAAAAGTACGTGTTGTTGATAGCGATCTTGAAGGTTCTTGTGGCTTATTTAAAATCCACGCGGCTTACCCTGAAGTATTTATCTCATCAGGTATCATGGAGAGAGGTAACTTCTCTGCTGCCGCTGGTTTTGGTATGGAAGCAGGTAAACAGGGTATCTTTGGTACTTTTAGTGCCTTCCTGGAAATGTTATTGTCTGAAATCACTATGGCACGTTTGAATAACTCTAACGTACTGAGCCATTTCTCACATTCAGGTATTGACGACATGGCAGATAACACCTGTCATTTTGGTCTAAACAATCTGTTTGCCGATAATGGCTTAAGTGATGGTTATGACACTAACCTCTATTTCCCTGCTGATCCTCTGCAAATGAAAGCCTGTTTAGAAACCATCTTCTTTAATCCAGGCTTACGCTTTGTGTTCTCAACCCGCTCTAAAGTACCGACTATTTTAAATACAGATGGTGAAGATTTCTTCGGTGGAGATTACAAGTTTGTCTCTGGTAAAGATGAAGTGATTCGTGAAGGCACACAAGGCTACATTGTCAGCTTTGGTGAGTCGTTATACCGAGCATTGGATGCCGTAGAACGTTTGAAATTGGAAGGGATTGATGTCGGCTTGATCAATAAACCTACCTTGAATGTCATCGATGAAGACATGCTGGCTAAAATCGGTAAAGCACCATTTGTGTTAGTAGTCGAGTCTTATAACAAAAAGACAGGTTTAGGTAGTCGTTTTGGTTCATGGTTACTTGAACGTGGACTAACACCTAAATTTGCCCACATTGCAACGCATAAAGAAGGTTGTGGCGGCTTGTGGGAACAATTCCCTCATCAAGGTATTGATCCAGCCGGAATCATTGCTAAAACAAAAGAATTGTTAGGTTAATTAACTTAACGCATTAAAAAGGGCGCTCTATGGCGCCCTTTTTTTATAACTGTATAAACTGTAAATTAATGACTGCCCCAATCGACCCAACCCATTTGGGCAGACACTAAGACAATAATACCAAAAGCAATCCGGTACCAGGCAAATACAGTGAAGTCATGACGACTAATAAAACGGATTAATCCTCTTACTGCAATAAAAGCACTGATAAAAGATACCGTACCACCCACGGCAAATAATGCTAAATCATCGACACTAAATAGATCCCGATTCTTGTAAACATCATATAAAGTAGCGGCAAACATAGTAGGGATAGCGAGGAAAAATGAAAACTCAGTGGCTGCACGACGTGATAGACCAAAAAATAACCCTCCAATAATGGTTGCGCCTGAACGTGAAGTTCCCGGTATCATGGCTAACGCTTGTGCAAAGCCCACTTTCAAAGCATCACGCCAAGTTAAGTCATCCACTGTTTCAGCATGTACCTCATGCTGACGTTTTTCTGCCCATAGAATTAAAAAACCCCCAATAATAAAAGCAGAAGCCACCACAAAAGGGTTGAATAGATAGGACTTAATTTGTTTTAAAAACAAAAACCCTAAAATTGCAGCCGGCATAAATGCAATAATCAAATTAACAGCTAACCGTTGTGATAATGGCTCAGATGTTATGCTGACTAAGGTATGAGTCAACTTTGATCGGTATTCCCATACAACAGCTAATATGGCTGCAAACTGAATAGCAATTTCAAATACTTTGCCTTTATCATCGTTAAAGTTCAGTAATTGCCCAACTAAAATTAAATGGCCTGTAGATGAAACGGGAAGAAACTCTGTTAGTCCCTCGACCAGACCAAGAATTATTCCATTGATTAATAAACTAAAATCTAACATAAATACTTATCTCTTCATGGAGTCAAAAAATTCAACATTTGTTTTAAAGTCTTTAAGCTTCCCTATCAGGAATTCTGAAGCTGCTGTTTCATCCATGGGCTGTAGTATCTTGCGCAAGATCCAGGTTTTTTGTAGTGTATCAGGATCAACCAGATACTCTTCCCGACGTGTTCCTGAACGATTGATATTAATAGCCGGGTAAATTCTCTTTTCAGCAATTTTTCGGTCTAGATGCAATTCCATGTTGCCCGTCCCTTTAAACTCTTCATAGATCACTTCATCCATTCTTGAACCGGTATCGACTAACGCAGTCGCTATAATGGTTAAGCTTCCACCTTCTTCGATATTTCTTGCTGCACCGAAAAAACGTTTAGGCTTTTCCAGGGCATTGGCATCAACACCACCCGTTAATATTTTTCCTGACGATGGTACGACGGTATTATACGCCCTGGCTAAACGAGTAATTGAGTCTAACAAAATAACCACATCGTGTTTATGCTCGACCAAACGTCGTGCTTTTTCAATAACCATTTCAGCAACTTGTACGTGCCGTGTGGCTGGCTCATCAAAGGTACTGGAAATAACCTCACCCCGAACACAACGCTCCATTTCTGTTACTTCTTCAGGACGTTCATCGATTAATAAGACGATCAGATAACATTCAGGATTTTTTTCTGCTATTGCTTGAGCCAGACTTTGCAATATCATTGTTTTACCGGCTTTAGGAGGCGAAACAATCAGACCTCGCTGACCTTTACCGATGGGGGCTATTAAATCTATTATTCTGCCGGTGAGATCTTCACTGGTACCATTTCCCTGTTCCAGTACAAAACGTTGTTTGGCAAATAAAGGGGTCAGGTTTGAAAAGGTGATTTTGTTTTTGGTATTTTCGGGGGGTTCAAAATTGATCTGGTCGACTTTAAGCATCGCAAAATAACGCTCATTATCTTTAGGTGGTCTTATTTTTCCAGTGATAGTATCACCGGTTTTTAAAGAAAATCGTCTAATTTGACTGGGTGAAACATAGATGTCATCGGGGCCAGCCAAATATGAACAGCCCGGTGTACGTAAAAAACCAAAACCATCCTGTAAAATTTCTAGCACACCATCACCGGAAATATCATCACCGGCTTTAGCCTGCTTCTTTAAGATGGCAAAAATCAAATCCTGCTTACGTGATCTAGCAACATTTTCAAGCCCAAGTGACTCGGCGATTTCAATGACTTCACTAATTTGTTTTAGTTTTAACTCGGTAAGATTCATAAAAAGGTAACTCGAAGAAACGCTGCTAGAGATTAAACCTATAACAACGAGGATAGGATTTATAATTCAGGAATGTAATTGATCGAATGATAAGTTGAGTGCGTAGGATTGTCGCACAGCCTTAAGTATAACTGAAGTATTCAGACCCGTCCAATTTTTGTAACAGATCTGAATAAAAGAAAATCATTTTTAGATATTATTATCAATAAATTTAGTTAATTCTGACTTTGATAAAGCACCCACTTTAGTTGCTTGAACCTCACCATACTTAAATAGCATCAGAGTAGGAATGCCGCGAACCCCATAAAATTGGGGTGTTAGAGGATTTTCATCGATGTTAATTTTAACAACAGCCAACCTTCCTGCATACTCTTCAGCAATTGCATCTAAAACAGGTGCAATCATCTTGCAAGGCCCGCACCATTCAGCCCAGTAATCAACGAGTACGGGGCCATCAGCATTAATCACATTTTCTTTAAATTCACTATCGCTCACATGAAGGACTGAATCGCTCACTCTATTTCTCCAAAAAATAAAAAGTAAAACTATAGGAGGGATAGCTCCTCTAGTCAACCAATTTCAAAAATTTCACTTTTGCGTTATGAGATTGTTTAATATTTAACGTCTAGCGCGAAAGAAATCTCTTAACAGTTCTGCACACTGACTTTCTAACACAGCACCCGTCCAGCTAATTCGATGATTTAAGAAACTGGCATCTGTCAGACTTAACGCATTACAAACAGCACCTCTTTTAGGATCATACGCACCGAATACCAAGCGTTTTATTCTGGCGTGAGCCAAAGCACCCATACACATTACACAAGGCTCTAATGTCACGTACAGCGTGGTATCGTTAATTCTATAATTTTCTAAAGCTAATCCTGCCGTCCTTAAAGCGACTATTTCTGCGTGAGCGGTAGGGTCATGCTGGGTAATAACGCTGTTCCAGCCTTCAGCGATACAGCGATTATCTTTAACAACAATCGCTCCAACAGGCACTTCTCCGTATTCCTCTGCACGTTGCGCCAGGCGAAAAGCATAGCGCATCCATGCTTCGTCTTCCTCTGGGCTTATTCCCACTCAATAACAACGCATGAAAAATGTTGTTTATTGACAATCACTTACGTCTCCTAAAATTGAGTGTGTAACTTTTGCGCAACAATTATTGGCACTTGCTACACAACATATATGGCAATCACTGGAACCAGTTTGCTTATTATTACACATAGTGCGCACCACTTATCATTGCTTTAGAGACGAATCAAAAATCGAAGGAAGAGCACCTTTCGCCCAGTCAGTGAAATAGTCTTGAAGCAAAATGGAGGTGTACTCAGAGATGTGACCTTCGTCACGATGTAACGGCAAGCCATCCCTAACAAACGAGCAATTACCATCCTTACGATCACAAAATACATTATTTTGATCGAATACAAGGACATTCGAGTTATACGTTTCAATTGCCTTGATTAAAGGACTGAAGTCATCAAAAATACGTTTTCTCTCTGATGATGGGATTAAACAATCCTTAGAATTTTGCTTAAGTGGCGACTTAAAACAAGCCTTGGGATCAAAGCCTGGCTTTATGTGTGGAACGAAAACAATAACCTGAAGTCCTTGCTTCTCAAGGAATGAAATCCGATCACGAACTCTACTAATGTAATCAGCGGAAGGATTTCTTTGTAGCCCATCTAAAATCACAAACCTAAGTGAAGGTGTGCGCCTGATTATTTGATCGATGAAATCAGCTTGTTCTTTAGCTCTAGATCGATAACAAGGACTCCTTGGGTCATCACCAGAACCATCCGCACCTGCACTACAAGTCCCTATCGAGAGTACTGAATGATGGCTTAATTTAGAGTTCTTAGCAAAACCAGGATAAAGCTGATTGGCATAGCTATTCCCGAGCAAAAGAATCGTTGGTGGATTCTTCGCGCTCTTCATACAGAACCACCAAGCCAAAGTATTTTGATCCTTGTATGGATACTCATTCAGACATAAGTCGTTCTTTGTATAAGCCCAAATCGGGCCCATAAATTGATACTGAACTTTCTCTGAAAACTCGCTTGTAGTGACAGCTCTTCTTTCAGGAATACCGTTTTGTAAATAAACTAAGAAAGCAGAACCAAAGATCACGGCACTTAGTGCGATTAAGCTAACAACGTAGCCATAGCCACTTGATGATCTAATCCTTCGCTCTATAAATCGAAATGTAAGCCACGCCAAGAGCAGAGAGATAATTACGGCAGCCAGACGAAAGTACCTATCTGGCGTTCCCCTTTCAACAATGCGCAAGAACGTGAGTACTGGCCAATGCCAAAGATAAAGCGGAAAACTAATCAATCCAATGAAAACCGCAATCTTGTTTGCCAACAAAAGCCGATTAAAATAAGAATTTGCTCCCGCAAGAATAACGAGAGTTGCGCCAATGACCGGGATTAACGCCCAATACCCTGGGAATGACTCGTTCTTGTCAATGAGAAAAAATCCGCAAGCCAAGACAAGAAATCCAACAAAGGAAATGCTATTTGCGACTCTCTTGTTTTGATGAATAGCTGTAACTATTTGTTTGTTGTAAAGACTTAAGTGAGCAAGCATAGCACCAAAAAGCAACTCCCAGAAACGTGTGTAGGGCGAATAAAACGCCTCAATGCTATCAGACGCAACTGTTGTAACGTTCAGCAAAAAAGAGCCAAGTGTAAAAATTATCAATACTAATATAATCCGTAGCTTAAAACGCCATAGCATCCAGCACAGAACAGGCCATAAAACATAAAACTGCTCTTCAATCCCTAAGCTCCAAAGATGAAGCAACGGCTTAGTCTCAGCGGCATTATCAAAATAGCCTGACTCACCCCATAAAACAAAATTTGATACAAAAACCCAATCCCTGCCATTGTGTGCTTAGCAAGTTGCTTATACTCGTCTGTAAGCAAGGCAAACCAACCAAACGTAAGCGATACAGCTAAAACGAAAAGTAACGCAGGAAAAATTCGTTTGATTCGACGAGCGTAGAACCCAGCGAAGCTAAAAGTGCCTTTATCCAAGTTCTCAAAGATGATTGTTGAAATCAGAAAGCCAGAGATAACAAAGAAGACATCAACACCGATGAAGCCACCCTTGATCCAGGCTGGGAAAGCGTGGAAGGCTACGACGGACAGCACCGCAATAGCCCTTAAGCCATCAATGTCGGGGCGATACTTCGGATGTGACAGATGCGGATTGGGTGTTGTCATTTCAGCTGTGCTCACTGTCGCCGGCACTTGCCAAGCCATAGCGATGGGGTAGAATGTAAAAACGTCTAAAGATTACACCTTATGTTAAAAAGCGTGCAAAACTTTCCAGGGTCCTGGGGAAAAGAGCGTTGAAAAGTTTCCACCCCAGGTTGTTTAATGACCGGTTTTTTACCGGAGAATCCTGGAGTGTTAGTAATGGACGTTATTGCCGAAATCAGACAGCGTTTTTATGTAGAAAATGAGACTATTACGTCTCTGGCAAGTGCCTTTAATATTTCCCGCCCCACTATCCGCAAGCATCTCAAGACGATTGAAGAACTCATTTATCAGCGTCAAAATCAACCCCATCCGAAGTTAGGCTCGTTTCATGATCAGTTAGAAGCCTGGCTGGAACAAGAAGCCCATTTTCCTCGCAAACAAAGACGTACTGCCCAACGGTTGTACGAATACCTTCAGGTAGAAGGTTATCAAGGTTCTTATACCTCCGTACAACGCTATGTGAAACAATGGAAGAAGAAGCGTGCCAACAGCCCAACCATCAAACAAGCCTTCGTTCCGTTGGCCTTTCCAGTGGGCGAGACCTGCCAATTTGATTGGAGTCAAGAAACGATCTCGTTAGGCAGCGTGATACAGACTATTAAAGTGGCTCACTTCCGTTTGGCCTACAGCCGTCAGATGTTCGTAGTGGCTTATCCTCGAGAAACCCAGGAAATGGTTTTGGATGCTCATAATCAAGCCTTCTCATTCTTTGGCGGCGTCCCGAAACGCATGCTCTACGACAACCTGAAGACGGTGGTTGATGCTATCTTTGTCGGTAAAGAACGGCGATTTAATCGACGTTTTTTAACCTTAGCCAACCACTATTTGTTTGAGCCGGTAGCTTGTACACCGGAATCTGGCTGGGAAAAAGGCCAAATAGAAAATCAGGTGGGCAATATCCGTGAATGGCTGTTTACACCAATGGCCAAGTTTGAAGATTTTGCTGCCCTTAATGCCTGGTTGGCAACACGCTGTCAGGAGTTGGCAGGACGCGTCCACCCAGAACAATTATCACGGACTATTTCCGAGTGCTTTGCTGAAGAACAACCTCTACTCATGCCGATCAAAGCCAATTTTGATGGCTATGTGGAAGAGACAAGACGTGCTTCACAACTGTGTTTAATCCGCATTGATCGGAATCGTTACAGTGTACCGGCTAAATGGGCTAATACAGTGGTTTCGGTACGCTTAACAGCAGATCGTGTGCGGATGGTCTCAGAGGGACAGGTCATTGCAGAACATATCCGACATTTTAGTCGTGATCAACTGGTCTGCGATCCTTGGCATTATCTACCGGTGTTGGAGAAAAAGCCGGGCGCACTCAGACATGGCGCGCCTTTTCAGACCTGGGATTTGCCTGTTCCGATTAAGGTGATTAGGGATCGTATTCTCAAACAAGATAAGGGCGATCGAGCTTTTGTTGATCTATTGCTGATGGCTCGGTCATTGCGTGACAACGGCCTGGAAACTTTAGAGGTGGCCTGTGATCTGACCTTACAAACCGGGATCATGAGTTCCGCGATTGTGCTTAATGAAATGCGCCGTTTAACGGAAGCAGCAAATATTGACGCTGGAGCCGTTGGCCGATTGCAGTCGCTACGATACCTTACGGAGTGAACGCCATGTCCATTGATCGTGCTGCCCAACTGAAGAATCTGCATCTTTATGGCATGGCCGCCGCCTGGAGCGAGTGGCAGGCCGAATACGCCATCCAGAAAAAACCGGTTATGCCGGAAGTCTGGCTGGATAACCTGATCAAAGCGGAACAGGTCGACCGTCAAGCACGCAGTTTAAGTTATCAACTCAAAGCAGCCCGTTTTCCTATTCATCGCGACCTGACGCAGTTTGAATGGCAGGAAACGCCATTACAGCAGGCACGGATCGAACAATTGGCGAATGCTGGCTTTATGGATCAAGCCTACAACTTGATTCTGGTAGGCGGGACCGGCACCGGTAAAACCCATCTGGCAACAGCCTTGTCGGTTGCGGCGATTCACCAAGGAAAACGGGTACGATTCTACAACGCTGTTGACCTCGTTAATCAATTGGATAAGGAAAAACAACAAGGCAAGGCCGGAAACCTGGCTAAGCAGTTGACACATATCGATGCACTGATATTAGATGAACTTGGCTACTTACCGTTCCCCGCATCCGGTGGAGCTTTACTATTCCATCTCATTAGCCATCTGTATGAAAAAACATCCTTGATCATTACTACCAACCTCAACTTTGCCGAATGGGTGCAGGTGTTTGGTGATGCCAAGATGACAACTGCACTATTAGATCGTATTACTCATCATTGCGATATTTTAGAAACAGGCAATGATTCCTATCGGTTTAAACAACGAAAAAAGCGACTGAAAATTATTAACCCTACAAATTAACTGAAAACTTTTCGACGCTCTTTACTGGAAAGTTTTCAACGCCGTTTGACACCACATACGCATCTGCCAATATTCGCCACGTTTGTAGACTAACGCTTCCTCAAATATGGGAACTTCGTCGTCGTTAAATTCTGCTTTTTTGAGTGCCATTGGACTTTAGAGTAGCTACGTTTTTGAGTAGTAGCAACGCTGTGCTACTTAACGTGTAACTGTAATGTCTTTTCTCAATAAAATCAACAGACTTTTTGAGTTTGTGAAACTTTTGCGCAAGTATAAAGCCTATATAAATCAACTAGATACTTTCAAAAAAGTCACTCCCATTCAATCGTAGCAGGTGGCTTACCTGATATATCATAAGCCACACGTGAAATACCAGGCACTTCGTTGATAATACGTCGAGAGATAAGATCTAAAAACTCATAAGGTAAATGGGCCCAACGTGCGGTCATAAAGTCTATCGTTTCTACGGCACGAATAGCAATCACGTAATCATAACGACGACCATCACCCATCACACCCACTGACTTTACAGGTAAAAATACCGCGAAGGCTTGACTGACTTTATCGTAAAGATCATGTCGGTATAATTCTTCGATAAAAATGGCATCTGCTTGACGTAACAAATCAGCATATTGTTTCTTAACTTCACCTAAAATCCTGACGCCCAAGCCTGGCCCAGGGAAAGGATGCCTAAACACCATATCTGATGGCAAACCCAATTCTAGCCCGAGTCGTCTCACTTCATCCTTAAACAATTCACGTAAGGGTTCAACCAGTTTTAATAGCATATTTTCTGGCAAACCACCCACATTATGATGCGACTTAATCAAATGTGCTTTACCACTTTTTGAGCCAGCTGATTCAATCACATCGGGATAAATGGTGCCTTGTGCCAGCCATTTTGCATCCGTAATTCTTGCCGCCTCTTCATCGAAGATTTCGACGAATAAGTTACCGATAATTTTACGTTTTTGTTCAGGATCAGTTATACCCGCTAAAGCGTCTAAATAACGTGACTCTGCATCGACTCTAATCACTTTTACGCCCATGTGTTCAGCGAAAGTCGCCATGACTTGATCACCTTCGTGTAAGCGTAATAAGCCAGTATCTACAAAGACACAGGTTAATTGGTCTTTAATCGCTTTATGTAATAAAGCAGCAACAACAGAAGAATCTACACCGCCTGACAAGCCTAAGATCACATGATCTGTGCCCACTTTTTCTCTGACGGCATTGATGCTATCTTCAATAATATTGCTAGCTGTCCATAAAGCCTCACAGCCACAGATATCTAATACAAAGCGCGAAAGAATACGCCCACCCTGTTTAGTGTGGGTGACTTCTGGATGAAATTGTAGGGCATAAAAAGCCTTGTCTTCATTGGCTATACCCGCAATAGGTGCGCCGTCAGAACTGGCTATCAGGGAGAATCCTTCTGGTAAATCAACAACGCGATCACCGTGACTCATCCAGACATCTAATAATCCATAGCCTTCAGGAGAAAGATGATCTTCGATACCCGTTAATAATTTTGAATGGCCACGTGCTCTAATTTGCGCATAACCAAACTCTCGGTGATTTGAGCTTTCAACTTTACCGCCCATTTGTTCTGTCATGGTTTGCATACCATAACAAATGCCTAATAAGGGTATACCCAAGTCAAAAACACACTGTGGAGCACGCGGCGTATCGCCACTGGTTACAGTGTCGGGGCCACCCGACAATATAATGCCATTGGGTGCAAAGTTTTTAATCTCTGACTCAGAACATTCACATGAATAAATTTCACAATAAACCCCAATTTCACGAATGCGTCTGGCTATTAATTGAGTATATTGAGAACCAAAATCTAAAATAAGGATTTTATGGCTATGGATATTATTCGATGATTGTTTCACGATGATTTTCTGTATTTTAAATAAATTTAAACTCAGATCACTTTAAGCTTCTATGCAATCGCCATGACAATTTGCATAAAACTTAAAGAGATTGAATAAACGAAAGATGGATTTTGAGCGATTTTAATACGTTATTCAACGCGATAATTGGGCGCTTCTTTAGTAATAGTCACATCATGAACATGACTTTCTCTCATGCCTGCACTGGTCACTCGAACAAACTGGGCGTTATCGTGCCATAATTGAATCGTTTGACTACCGGTGTAACCCATACTGGCACGAATACCGCCTAATAACTGATGAATAACCGCCAGTAAACTACCTTTGTAGGGAACACGACCTTCAATGCCTTCAGGAACCAGCTTCTCAACTGAATCCGTTTCTTCCTGAAAATAACGATCGCTAGAACCTTGTAATTGCCCCATTGCACCCAACGATCCCATACCACGATAAGACTTATAAGAACGCCCTTGAAATAACTCAACCTCTCCAGGTGCTTCTTCTGTGCCGGCAAACAAACCACCCAACATAACTGAATAAGCGCCAGCCGCTAAAGCCTTTGCAACATCTCCTGAATAACGAATACCGCCGTCGGCAATCAGTGGAACGCCTGTCCCCTTTAAGGCCTCAGCGACATTACTCACAGCTGTAATTTGCGGAACACCCACACCAGCAACTATACGAGTGGTACAAATAGAACCAGGACCAATACCAACCTTAACACCATCGGCACCGGCTTCAACCAAAGCTAATGCACCTGCTGCAGTTGCAATGTTGCCACCGATAACCTGAACCGAAGGATAGGTCTGTTTAACCCAACGCACCTTATCTAAAACGCCTTGAGAATGCCCATGTGCCGTATCCACCACAATAACATCGACTCCCGCCTCAACCAAAGCCGCAACACGTTCCTCGGTACCTTGTCCTGTTCCTACTGCTGCGCCGACTCGCAAACGCTCTTGTTCATCTTTACACGCTAAAGGATAATCCTTGGCTTTTTGTATATCTTTTACGGTAATCATGCCGCGCAAATGAAACAAATTATTAACGACTAACACTTTTTCAATCCGGTGTTTATGCAATAAAGCAACGACGTCTTTGCGATCAGCATTTTCAGCGACTGTAACGAGGCGATCCTTAGGTGTCATTACTTTTGAAACGGGCTCATCAAAACGTGTTTCAAAACGTAGATCACGACTGGTAACAATGCCAACCAATTCATCTCCGTTAACCACGGGAACACCCGATATATTTTTGGAGCGGGTTAGCTTGATGACTTCACGAATACTAACATTAGGAGAAACTGTAATGGGGTCTTTAATGACACCACTTTCATATTTTTTTACATGTCGAACTTCTCTAGCCTGTTGCTCAATAGACATGTTCTTATGGATAATACCAATTCCTCCTTCTTGAGCAATCGCGATCGCAAGTCGAGCTTCTGTCACTGTGTCCATAGCCGCAGAAACCAGTGGGATATTAAGCGTAATACCTCGTGTTAATTGTGTTCTCAATTTTACATCACGTGGTAGCACAGTCGAATGCGCTGGTACCAACAAAACGTCATCAAACGTGAGCGCTTCCTGAATAATTTGCATAAACCACACCTAATTATTACTAAAATAACTGAGCATTATACGGGGATTTTGTTAACTATCGTAGTACTAAAAAAGAAACGCTCACCATACTATTCGTTTGCTACTTGAAAATTGCCATTGATAGCCAACTTAGCTGAAATTCGAGAATAACTTCTCAAATAAAATAAAGCACTAACACCTACCTCACCTTCATTTGTTGCGTTAGTTTGGAATTAACAATTATTTTACTATGCGTAAATTAGGCTTTGAGGGTGGTTTGTTTTCTGGAGGAGGATTTTCATCGGTTAATTCTTCCTGATCAAAAATCATTCCTTTGCCATTTTCTTTAGCATAAATTGCCATCACTGAGGAAATTGGAACTACAATTTCCATTGGCTTGCCACCAAATCTGGCATTAAATTGAATATTCGTATTACCCAAAGAAAGTCCTTGTATTGCTTCCGGCCTGATATTTAAAACTATTTTTCCATCTTCAATAAGTTGTTGCGGCAAAACAGCATAACGGTTTTCTGCATCAACCAGTAGATAGGGAGTTAACTCATTATCAATAATCCATTCATAAATCGAACGGATTAAATAGGGTTTTAAGGAAGTCATTGTTTAGTCTTTATTTTAATAATTCAGTCATTTCTTTTTCTGCGTCACTCAAACTACGCTTAAATGCAGGCCGTTTAAAAATACGCTGCGCATAATTAGTGATAACGTCATTCGGTGTCGATACATCAATCCCTAGACTAGGTAATCGCCACAATAAAGGGGCAATAGCGCAATCCATTAAAGAAAACTCATCGCTCATAAAGTAAGGTCTGGCTGCAAAAATAGGTGTCGTAGATAAAATACTTTCCCTTAGTATTCGTCTAAATCGAGAAGCTTTTTTATCACTTGATGATAATATATCATCTAATAATGGATACCAGTCTTGATCTACCCTTTTAATCAGCATTCTAGCATTAGCGCGAGACACAGGATCCATTTGATGCAAGGGGGGATGGGGAAATCGCTCATCTAAGTACTCCATAATAATCCGTGAATCATAAAGAACCAAATCACGCTCAATCAGTGTTGGGGAAGTGCCATTCGGGTTAAGCTCGAGTAAATCCTCAGGAGGATCGGTCGGGTCATAATATTCTATATCTGCAGTAACCGCTTTCTCTTGTAACACAAAACGGGCACAATGACTCATTGCACACGTTGGAGACGAAAAAAGCGTCATTACAGACTTACGAGTAATAATATTTGCCACGAAAGCAACCTCTTTGGGCGTAATAGGGCGATAAAGGAGTCATTGTAGCATAGACATGTCGTCTTTCGATGTTGCCTGTATTCGATTAAATGCGCGTAACAGCATGAAAACATCCTTGTTTTCTTACTGTTACCTATTAATCTACATCTTTCCAATATTCTTTTTTGAGCAAATAGGCAATCACTGAAAATATGATCAAAAATAATAAAACATATTTACCTATACGTTCTCTTTCTAACTGAACAGGTTCTCCAACATAAACCAAAAAGTTAACAAGATCATTAACAAAAAGGTCGAACTCTCTTTCAGATAATGCGCCCGGATGGTCAAGTACTAATTTAGTGTATTCGCCATAAATGGTTTTTCTCGCTTCAGCGTGTTGTTCACCTTGCAATTGCCATAGGGGATTTGGCATTGCAGTATCTTCGAAGACCAAATTATTGACCCCAAAAGGACGGGAAGGATCTACATAGTAACTTTTTAAATAACTATATAACCAATCAGCACCACGAGATCTAGCAATTAATGACAAGTCAGGCGGTTGTACACCAAACCATTTCTCTGCATCATGTTTGTTCATAGCACTATGAATCTGGTCATAAATACTGGCACCCTCTGGTGCAATCTCTTTAAGAACCTTTTGCTGATCCACGCCAACATCCAGAGCAAAACGTAAGTAACGCATATATTTAGCCGAATGACAACCCAGACAATAGGTTACAAAATGTTGAGCTCCCCTCTGTAATGAAGCATTATCACTTAAATCAATATCAGCCTCTTGTAACTCAACCGACTCAGACGCAACAACACCAAAGGATAGCGTTAATAATAAAAGTAAAGTTATTAAATTTTTCATATCAATCAAGACTCCCTTTTAACTTGACAGCTAAACGGCTAAGAACGTGCGCAATCCCTTTAGGATTAGGCCTTCTATTAAAGAAAGTTGCCCTAAACGCAGCATCTCCAATTTCAGCGGTTGTTGGTTTTATTTCCGTAATCTCTTCAATAAATGCCGGTAATTGTTCTTCAATCGCATGTAATTGTTCTTCAAGAGTCTGTAACTTTGTCAAGCGTCTAGGCACTGGTTTGGTTTTTTCCCACCGCGTATAGATCGGCATTAATAAAAAGAAGCCAAAATAAATAGCGGTAAACAATCTAGCCATTGTTGTGGCTATAGGGGTAACGGGTTGTGTGCCTAAATACCCTAGTGCCAGAAAACTAACTACAAACAGGAATAAGGCTTTTTTGAAAATACCACCACGATAACGGATCGATTTTACTTTACAACGATCTAACCACGGCATCAAAAACAACACCACAATAGAGCCGCCCATACCAATAACACCGGCAAACTTATCAGGAATCGCTCTTAAAATCGAATAAAACGGGGTGAAATACCAAACTGGAGCAATATGCTCAGGTGTCTTCATGGGGTCAGCTGGAATAAAGTTGGCATGCTCAAGAAAATATCCACCGACCTCTGGCATGTAAAAAATAACCGTTGCAAAGAACACTAAAAACACACCCACACCCACTAAATCTTTAACTGTGTAATAAGGGTGAAAGGGAATGCCATCAACAGGATGACCCCAAGGATCTTTAGAGGCCTTTATTTCAATACCATCCGGATTATTTGAACCCACTTCATGTAAAGCCACTAAGTGCATAAACACCAACATAACCAACACTAAGGGTACAGCAATAACATGAAATGCAAAGAATCGGTTTAGAGTTGCGTCAGCAATAACATAGTCACCTCTAATCCAAAGAGATAAATCGTCACCAATCACTGGAATTGCACTAAACAATGAGATAATAACTTGTGCCCCCCAAAAAGACATCTGTCCCCAAGGCAATAAGTATCCCATAAAGGCTTCTGCCATAAGGGCTACAAACAGTAACATCCCAAAAATCCAGATTAACTCACGGGGGTGCTTAAATGATCCGTAGATTAAAGCTCTAAACATGTGTAAATAGATCACGATGAAAAAAGCAGAGGCTCCGGTTGAATGCATATAACGCACTAACCATCCCCACGGCACGTCACGCATAATATACTCAACAGAATCAAAAGCCAGCTTTGCATCTGGTTTGTAATTCATGGTTAACAAAATGCCGGTAATAATCTGATTCACTAATACCAATAAAGCAAGTGACCCAAAGAAATACCAGATATTAAAATTCTTCGGCGCATAGTAATGCGCCATGTGATCATTCCAGAACTTGGTGATGGGGAATCGTTCTAAGACCCAATTGCCACATTCACTTAAACGAGTTGGTTTCATGCGTTTTTCTCCTCGGCAGCTTCACCAATGATGATGCGTGTTTCACTTGCATAGCGATAAGGTGGAATTTCCAGATTAGTCGGTGCAGGAACACCCCGATAGACACGACCCGCCAAATCAAACCAAGAACCATGGCAAGGACAGAAGAAACCTCCCTTCCATTTTTCACCCAAATCAACAGGCGCAACCTCAGGACGGAAGGTTGGAGAACAACCCAAATGCGTACACAAGCCTACCGCCACAAAAATATCTGGCTTCTGTGATCTTACCTGGTTTTTACTTGACCCAGGCTGTTCCGAGTCATTAGACAGAGGATCTCTAAGTTCGGCATCCAATGTTTTTAATGTTTCTAGAACCTCAGGCGTTCTATTAAGAACCCACACCGGCTTACCACGCCAGGCAACCCTAATCAATTGCCCGGTTTCCATTTTACTAATATCCACTTCAACCGGTGCTCCTGCTGCCATTGCTTTAACACTGGGTTGCATTTGGGCAAGAAAAGGAACGGCTAAATAGCCAGAACCAACAGCGCCAACCACGGTCAGCGCCGAGGTTAAAAACTGGCGCTTAGACTTGTCTACGCCTTTATTATTCATTATGTGAGTCTCCTGATTTTATACGGCTTTAAAAGCTCATTTTTATTTTGCGTCAATATAACACTAGAAGCAGGTGAATTTGAAGTGCTTAGTTTGAATTGTTTAATATACTGCACAATTTTAACTATTCACTGCGTCTGTTTATATTTGCTGCAACTCTTTAAGACTGTTATGTAATGTCTTAAGAAAAGCCTTATTTTCTTCTGGCGTTCCTATAGTCACTCGCAGACAATCTGTTAACACCCCTCCTTGGCTCGTCATGTTTTTGATTAGAACTCCTTGGTTTTTTATCGATAGAAAAATGTCGGTCGCTTTACCGGGCGGGGTTTTAAAAAGAATAAAATTAGCCGCACTAGGATAGGCAATAATCTCCTCATAGCTATTCAGCGCCTTTAAAACGATTGCTCTTTCGGCACAAATGGCCTGAGTTTGCTCATCAAAAAAAAATTTATTGGATAAAGCAAATTCGGCACTTAGTTGAGTAAGACTGTTGATATTATAAGGCAATCGAATCTTGTTCAATTGTTTAATAACGTCAGCTCGTCCCATAAGATAGCCTAATCTTAAGCCTGCAAGTCCTAACTTGGACACAGTTTGCATCACTAATAAGTTATCATAGTGATTTAATTGATCGATAAAACTGGCTCCCGCAAAGGGTGCATACGCCTCATCGATAACAACCAAACCTTGAGCCGCCTTTATAATCTCAACGATCGCAGCCTCGTTAAATAAATTAGCGGTTGGATTATTAGGATAGGCTAAAAATATAACTCGGGGTTGATACTGTTTAATTGCCCGTAACATGGCGGGCAAATCTAACTCAAAATCCTCTGTTAATAAAGGTACAGCAATATATTTTAAGCCTAAGGAATCACTGATTTGCTTATACATCACAAACCCTGGAGCAGGCGCTAATACTGCTGAGTCTTCGGGTAACGCCATTAGGAGTAACTGAATAATCTCATCAGAACCATTGCCGAGTAATATTTCAAAGTAATCTGGCAATTGGATTAATTGCTTAAGCGTTTCGACTAAGGCTTTAGCCTCTGCATCCGGGTATCGATTTAGCTGACATTCTTTTAATAGTTCTAACCACTGCGCCTTAATTGCCTCCGGCCAACGATAGGGATTCTCCATTGCATCAAGCTTAATGAGTCCTGTTGCATCGGCGACTTTATATGCACTCATGGCCAGAACTTCTTTACGAAAAACGTGGGTGATTAAATTGCTTTGAGTCATAATTCACTCTTTAATGTTAAAGCTGACAACGCTATCAACCCGGGTTAAGGACATTGAGTCTTATTTAATTCTATATTCCGCAGAACGCGCATGAGCAGTCAAGCTTTCGCCACGCGCTAAAATGGAGGCTGTTTTACCCAAAGTATCAGCCCCTACATCAGAGCAATAAATAATGCTTGAACGCTTTTGAAAGTCATAAACGCCTAAAGGCGAAGAAAACCGTGCCGTACTAGACGTTGGTAATACATGATTAGGCCCAGCGCAGTAATCACCTAAAGCTTCTGCTGTATAGCGCCCCATAAAGATAGCCCCGGCATGGCGTATTTGCGCACCTAAAGCTTCTGGTTCTGCAACGGATAATTCTAAATGCTCGGGAGCAATAATATTAGCAATGTCAGCGGCCTGACTTAAAGAGTCTACTTTAATTAAGGCGCCTCGCGTTGACAACGACGCTTTAATAATCTCAGCACGCTCCATTGTCGGTAATAAAGCCTTAATACTTTGCTCAACGGCCTGTAAAAACTGATTATCATCACTGATTAAAATCGCCTGAGCATTTTCATCATGTTCTGCTTGGGAAAACAAGTCCATAGCAATCCAGTCAGGATTCGTTTTACCATCACAAATAACCAGTATTTCTGAAGGCCCCGCAATCATATCAATGCCCACTTGACCAAAAACAAGCTTCTTTGCTGTGGCTACGTAAATATTACCTGGGCCTACTATTTTAGCCACCGCCGGAATAGACTCCGTTCCATAAGCCAGCGCAGCAACCGCTTGTGCGCCGCCAATCGAAAACACCCTATCAACACCCGCTAAATATGCAGCAGCCAATACCAGTTCATTAGCATCACCTTGCGGCATCGGTACAACCATAATCAATTCTGCAACACCGGCTACTTTTGCTGGAATCGCATTCATTAACACAGATGATGGATAGGCCGCTTTACCACCCGGCACATACAAACCAACACGATCTAAAGGGGTTACTTTCTGCCCCAGTACCGTGCCATCCGCTTCAGTATATTGCCAGGATTGAATTTTTTGATGCTCTGCATAAGCGCGAACTCGCTCAGCCGCAGTTTGAAGCGCTGTTGCTTGTGCTGTTGGCAAACTATCCCAAGCCGATTTAAGCGTCTCTTTAGACACTTCTAACTCAGATGACTGAATTATCTGACGATGATCAAAACGATTCGTATAGTCTATTACTGCACTGTCGCCGTTTTTACGCACGTTCGCAATAATAGCTAACACGCGCTTTTGAATATCTAAATCATCAGTCTCATCCCATGCCAATAAACGCTGTAATTGCTCATTAAAATCAGATGACGATGCATACAATTTAAGCATTGTTAAATCAGACATATTTTTACCTATTCGCTAATGTTTTTTCAAACTGCGTGAGTAATGCTGAAATTGCCTCGTGCTTCATTTTCATCGCCGCTTTATTGACCACTAAGCGAGAACTAATATTCATAATCAACTCACGAGGTTCAAGATCATTGGCTCTAAGCGTATTTCCCGTATCAACTAAATCAACAATGCAATCAGCAAGCCCGACTAAAGGCGCTAATTCCATTGAGCCATATAACTTGATAATTTCTGCTTGAATACCTTGATTGGCAAAATAACGCTGCGCAATTTTAACGTACTTGGTCGCCACTCGAATGCGTCCACTCAGTGGTGGCGCATCTTTATGAGCAGCCGTCATTAAACGACAGCAAGCAATATTTAAATCCAAAGGTTCATACAGACTTTCAGCGCCATGCTCTATCAAGACATCTTTGCCAGCAATTCCTAAATCCGCCGCACCGTATTCGACAAAAGTTGGCACATCAGTCGCGCGAATAATGACCAATTGCACATCGGATCGAGTGGTTGCCAATATTAATTTACGACAGGTCTTTGGATCATCCGTTGGCACAATGCCAGCCTCGGCTAATAAAGGCAAGGCGTCTTCGAAAATCCTGCCTTTTGATACCGCAATCGTTAGCATCTTAAAACCTTACCTTGGCACACGACGAATGGTCGCGCCTAATTGGGAAAGTTTTTCTTCAATATGATCATAACCGCGATCAATATGATAGATCCGATCGACTAAAGTACTTCCCTCAGCCACTAATGCTGCTACAACTAAACTGGCAGACGCCCTTAAGTCGGTCGCCATTACAGGCGCTCCAATCAGTTTTTTCACGCCCGTGCAAATAGCAGTATTAGATTCTAATTTGATATTAGCCCCCATCCGCTGCAACTCTTGTACGTGCATAAAACGGTTCTCAAAAATGGTCTCAGTAATAACACCAACACCGTCAGCAATAGCATTCATCGCAATAAATTGCGCTTGCATATCCGTCGGAAAAGCAGGGTAAGGAGCCGTTCTTAAAGACACTGCTTTTGGCTTTTTACCGTGCATATCCAATTCAATCCAATTTTCACCCGTGGTAATTTCAGCACCCGCCTCAACCAGTTTTTCTAACACAGCATCCAGAATATCGGGACGGGTATTTTTAAGCTTTACTTTACCTCCCGTAATAGCGGCGGCAATCAGGTACGTTCCGGTTTCAATCCGATCAGGTAATATATCGTAATGTAGCCCTTCAACACCTAATTTTTCTACACCCTCAATAACCAATACGTCTGTACCAATCCCGGTAATCTTTGCACCCATGGCATTAAGAAAATACGCTAAATCAGTTACCTCTGGCTCTTTCGCTGCATTTTCAATGATCGTAACCCCTTCAGCAAGAGCCGCCGCCATCAATAAATTCTCGGTACCTGTTACTGTAATTTGTTCAAGCACTAAACGGCACCCTTTAAGGCGTTTTGCTTTGGCATGAATAAAACCGCCTTCAAGTGTGATATCCGCACCCATCTTGATCAAACCATTGATATGAATATCAACAGGTCGCGAACCAATCGCGCAACCACCGGGTAAAGACACATGTGCTTCGCCAAAGCGGGCTAATAAAGGTCCTAATACTAATATGGATGCACGCATGGTTCTAACTAATTCATACGGTGCTTCATAGCTATTGATAGTACTACTATCCACTTCGATGTTCATTTTTTCATCGACAACCAGATGCACGCCCATACGCCCCAACAATTCCATGGTCGTCGTGATGTCATGCAAATGCGGAATGTTACCTACACTCACCGGTGCTTCTGAAAGCAATGTCGCCGCCAGAATAGGGAGCGCTGCATTTTTTGCCCCTGAAATTCGCAGTTCGCCAGAAAGACGTGTGCCGCCGATAATAATTAATTTATCCATATTAGGTAATTTTTAAATAGTTTCTGTATAAGGTGAACGCTTTACATCGTGCCGCTGTCCAGCTTGCTGCGAAAAGTGGCTGGTTTTATCAAAGCCACTTAACTTGGCAAGATTAAATAACTGCTCTGGAATATTTTTAAACACGAGCTGCGTTTGATGATGCCGGGCATACTTTATCCATTCGATCATCAAGGCTAAACCTGCGCTGTCGGTAGAAATAACCTGACCGAGATCAATGGTCGTGTGTTTAGTCGAGTTTAGAAAGGCAAATGACTTTAGAATCTTTGTATCTATTGTTGCAAAAGTCAAATCACCGTCAACGATATAGTTTCCTTGGCCTTGTTCAAGAATACTCAGTTTGGTCACTTCTTTTCTTCCGCAGATTTAAACAAAAATTGTCCGATTGCTTTTTCAAGAATAATAGCCGATTGAGTAATTTCAATTTTACCATTTGGTTTCAAATACTCTTCAGAGCCACCGGGTTCTAGGTTAACATATTGTTCACCCAACAAACCGGCTGTAAAAATACTCGCCGTGGTATCGTCGGGTAGTGTATTGTACTTTGCATCAATATTCATTTGCACAACTGACTCATACGTTTTAGTATCAAAACTAATCGAAGTCACCTTACCAATTTTGACACCTGCTGCAGACACCGGCGATTTAACTTTTAAGCCACCTGAGTTCTCAAACCTGGCGGTAATAACATAACTATCCTGATCAGAAAAAGAACTTAGGTTGCTTACATGTAAAGCAAGAAAAAAAAGCCCTGCTATACCTGAAGCCACAAAAAGGCCAACCAAGGTATCTTGGGTAGTGGTGTGCTGCATGTTAATTGTCTCCAAACATAAGTGCCGTCAAGATAAAATCCAGACCTAAAATACTAAACGCTGAGTTAACCACGGTTCGTGTTGTTGCCCTGCTAACACCTTCAGAGGTTGGGATAGCATCATAACCTTCAAATAAAGCGATCCACGACGCAATAAAACCAAAAACAACACTTTTGATAACGCCGTTGATAATATCATCATAAAAATCGATACCGGCTTGCATCTGCGCCCAAAACGCTCCTTCATCCACACCTAATAAGCCAGAACCAATCATTTCACCACCAATAATACCCACTGCACTAAACAGTCCAGCTAATAAAGGCATTGAAATTAAGCCTGCCAAAAATCGAGGTGTAATAATTCGTTTCACAGGATCAACAGCCATCATCTCCATACCGGATAATTGCTCGGTCGCTTTCATAAGACCAATTTCAGCGGTCAAAGCGGATCCAGCCCGACCTGCAAATAAAAGTGCAGAAACCACTGGCCCCAACTCTCTCACTAAAGAAGCAGCGACCATCACCCCTAAGGTTTCTTCTGCGCCAAAATCCGAAAGAGTATAGTAGCCCTGCAAACCTAAGACCATCCCCACAAACAAACCGGAAATGGTAATAATTAAAAAAGAAAGCACCCCAACCGAATATAATTGATTTAATAGTAATCGAGGCCGAACCAATACACTCGTAATTCCAAAGATAATTTGTATCAAAAAGTAACTGGCTCTTCCAAGCTTAGTAAAACTAACGCGTGTGCTTTTGCCCAAATTTTGTATTAGTTGAATCATTTTATAATTTATCTACACTGTTAGCGCTGATTTATAAAGAAACCATAGTAGCAAGAAAAAACATTTAGTTATCGCTACGATTAATAACGTTTACCCGATGACAGTAAATCGTCCACATATTCTTTTGCCGGATAATGAAAATGTACGGGACCATCTGCTGCACCCGTCATAAACTGTTGCACCCATTCCGAGTCTGATTGCTGGATCTCTGCTGGAGTGCCTTGACCCACTATTTTTCCTTCTGAAATCACATAAATGTAATCGGCAATCACAGACGTCTCATGAACATCATGGGAGACGATAATACTGGTTAAGCCTAAAATAGTATTCAGTGATTTAATCAAATGCACCAAAGCACCCATGGATATCGGATCTTGTCCAGTAAAGGGTTCATCGTATAAGATCATCATCGGATCGAGCGCAATGGCTCTTGCCAGAGCAACGCGTCTTGACATCCCGCCCGATAATTCATTCGGCATTAAGTCTCTTGCGCCACGTAACCCGACGGCTTGCAGCTTCATTAACACCAAGGTGCGTATCATCGATTCAGGCAAATGGGTGTGTTCCCGTAACGGGAAAGCAACGTTATCAAAAACCGTCATATCGGTTAGTAAAGCGCCACTCTGAAAAAGCATACCCAAACGTTTACGTAAATCATACAAATCAGAACGACGCAGCTGATGTACATTTTGCCCATCAACAAAAATAGAACCGCGTTCAGGAAATAACTGTCCGCCTATTAACTTTAATAAGGTGGTTTTTCCCGTGCCACTGGGACCCATTATGGCAGTTATTTTGCCACGCTGAAAATCCAGGGAAATATCATCAAATATTTTCTTGCTACCACGAGAAAATGTCAGATTACGAACCGAGACTAAATTATTTTGAGAAGAAACGCTGTTAACCATGCGTAATTTTAATTGTTTATCAATTCTAAAGGGACTATTTTGTACGACTACTCGCAGATAAGTCAATCTATTGTCGTTGATATTGCAAAATGCCATGCTTTTTTAGCGAATCAAAGCATTAAGGATAGGCGGTCTAGTCCGTGAAGTGAACATCGCAGTCACGTCGTCAGCAGCAGAAAACAGTGAACAGTAGTGATACATGCTCACTCTTAGGAAATCAGGAGTGTCCTTCTTTCTTTTTTGGTGGGGAGGATGTCAAAGACCTAACCCATCATGATTGACAACCACTCGCCCCCGACCATGAAAGCCGAATGAATCGAATGGGTAAAATTCTACTCTAATAAAGTGGAAGAAGTTGGGGTAGAGGTCGTTTAACGAATGGTGGGATCGACCCCGATACCTAACCTGACTCACTTGGACTGGCTCGCACCCCAGATTGTATCACTTGTCTTGCAAGTAGAACGCACGGTAAAGAGACCCATAGAGGATCATCCAGTCCGCCACCCCAACTTCTTTCCATAACTATA
>QVQE01000147.1 GCA_003584865.1 Methylococcales bacterium | reverse complement strand
CATTGCATCCTTCCGCAGTCGTATTAAGCATGCCTGAGTTACAGGGTACTCGACGAATAGAGTTAGGTGAAAACCTGTATTTATACCGTGATCTTTATTTGGAAACACAAGAGGAAGGTCGCATTAAAATTGGCAATGATGTGGTTTTGTCACGTGGCGTGCATCTAGTGGCTTTTGCTGAAATTATTCTGGAGGATGGGGTAATGATGGGTGAATACTCCAGTGTGAGAGATGCTAATCATCGCGTAATACCCGGTAGTTCAGTGCGGCATAGTGGTCATCTTGGCAGGCCAATTCATATTGGTCGAAATGCATGGATTGGGCGTGGAGTCACTATTTTAGGTGGAGTTACTATTGGAGAAGGTGCTGTTATCGGTGCAAATGCCGTTGTTACCAAAAACATACCCGCAGGGGCTGTAGCTGTAGGTATTCCTGCACGAGTAGTTAGATCTTAAGCAGATGTTATCGTTCATCATATATTTGGCTGGAATATGGACTTATCGCGTTGCACAAGGACAGTCAGTGCAGAAAGCTTTTATATATGCTTATATGCCTATCTTACTGTTATTACCTGATTATTTTCAAGCGGTAACGCCGGGGATTCCAGATCCAACTTTTAGTCAGGCTTCCTCAGTGGCACTGTTTGCCGTATTTATAATGAAGGGTTCGCCAGGTTATCGATTTAGTTATACAGATGTTGTGGTTGTTGTTTATGCGCTTTCAGTCTCTATCTCCCAGTATTTGGCTCTAGGTTACTCAGACGCGCAAAACTTAATGTTTAATGAATTGACCTCAGTGCTTTTCCCTTATATTTTTGCAAAAAGTCTGGTTGAACCCTTTAATTTACGATACGACTTTGTCAAGAGCGTTGTGTTGTGTTTATGTGTGGTTTTTATCTGTAACGTATACGAGAATAAAATGGGTATTAACTTGTGGCAGTTACTACTCGCTAGATTTTTTCCTGGGCAAGGTAGTGGCTGGATTACCACTTTTCGTTTCGGTTTGGCGCGAGCATCGGGGCCTTATGGGCATTGCTTGGTGGATGGCGTTATTATGGCCGTAGGTTATCGATTTCAACGATGGTTACAATGGTCAGAGGCTTGGCCAGTTAAAATCAAACAATTAGCTTGGGTACCTTGGTTCAGTCCTACGCAAGTTTTTACCTTAATGATGTTGGGTGGGGTGCTTTCAACATTAGGCAAGGGTCAATGGTTAGCGGGTATTATCGGAGCCGCTCTTGTTATTATTGGGCGCTTTAAAAATCGCGGTTTGGCTATGACTGTTGTTCTAATAGTAATGGTAGCTGTCGGTATTCCTGCGTTAGGAGCCTTCTTAAATTATGCATCAGTTGGTCGAGCAAATGCCCTGGATGCCAATCAAGAAACCGCATGTTATCGTTATGAATTAATAGAAATATATATGGAGATTGCAGCTGAACACTTGTGGTTTGGTTGGGGCTTGATGCATTTTCCCGACGTTCCAGGGGCAGAGTCTATCGATAATAATTTTTTACTGGTCTATCTGAATCATGGCATCATCGCTGTTTCTGTAATATTAGGCATTATTTTTGTGATGATGGTAAGACTGATTAGGCATGGAATGGCTCAACCCTTCGCTGAGCCAAGAGGGAGTTCACTGGCTTTTACTTTGGCGGCAATTTATTTAATGTACTTCATCGCTACTGCAACGGTTGCTATGATGTTACAGAGTTGCACGATGTTTTTTATCATTACTGGCTTATCCGATGCTTATTTAAGAACCAGTACTTGGGATGGTGATCAAGGCAACAGCAATAGCAAAACTAAAACGCCAATCGATGCTCGCTTATTTAAATTTAGGAAAGTCATTTAGAAATCAGGGGTTCAACTCAGAATGGTGTCATCTGATCTATGATATCGCTATGTTTTTATTAGCGGTTGTTTTATTGCCGGCTAAATCGATGTAGTCTTCGGATGTGGTTAATGATGTTACGTGTCAGCCCAACCGCTTGGCGAAATATAGGGAGGCGGTCGAACCATCGATTGCTATAGATGTCACTACGGGAACTGCGCTGGTTACCCAAGGACGGCATACAAATGAGTGTTTTAGTTTCTGGATTTTGTTTCCGAAACATGGTGTAGGCGCCATCTACATGCATTGGTCCACCATCAGGATGACCTTCTGGGCGTTCTAGGCAGGTTTCTAGATAGTTTACTAGAGCCGGTAATATTCTTTTGTTGAAGGCTACTAAATGGGCGCATACCAGCGGTTGATCAGTGAGTTGCCAAGTAGGTTGTCCATTGGGAGTATCACTGTTTTTCACATGGCCGAGGTAAGCAAAATCCCAGTCTCCATTACGAAGCATCTCAACTAACTGGGGTTGTGGACGCAAAGCGGCAGGCTCTAACGCAAGGTCATCTTCTATGAGGAGTACATTTTCAATGCCTTCAGAAAGAGCCGCTTGAAGGACACCCAGATGGCTCATATAACATCCACGAGCGCCGATACTAGGAAAATCCCCCTTATCGATAGGTCGTACAGCAGAGAAAATTCGAAGCTTAGGATCATTAGCTGGGATACCTGCTCTGGCTAAGTCAGATAATACAGCCTGACGCCGATCAGAACGACTTGGAAGGTTTATGACGTAAAATCTATGAAAGACATCAAAAACTTTTTCTTGGGTGTGGGGATTAAAACTCATGGGATAACTCCTTTGCAAAAGTAACTTGATACAATTATCTACAAGTAAACAGGTATTATTTAAAATAAATACGATTTTTATTGATCTTAACCTACAAGATGTTCAAGTAGATTGTTATTTTGAGGAGCCATAAATGCATTATTGTATTTATCTTTATTAGATTATTAAGTTATTATAACTGAAAGACAAGTTAAAAATGACGTTAAGATGACTAGGAATGGGTATAGCCGAACATAGTGATAGCATTAGGTTAAATTAAACAAATTTTTATAATAAACTTCTATTTGTTTTTTGGTTTTTCGACAGTTTTAATGTTAGCGAATATTATGGAATTAAAAAAATTATCATCAAGAATTGATTCATTGCAAATGATTAGGGGATTTGCAGCAATTGCTGTCATTTTACACCATGAAACTCAAATTCTGACTGCAAAACTTGATTACACCTGGTTAAATGAATTATTTTTACCGGGTTCGTTAGGGGTAGATATTTTCTTTGTGCTAAGCGGTTTCATCATCCTGCACACTTCAAAATTTGGTCAAGAAACTACGCTGCAATTTTTAAAGAAAAGGGCTTTTCGAATTTATCCGATTTATATTTTTTTTACGGTTTTTATGATTGCAATGGCTGTTGTTGCGCCATCAGAACAGTCAGGATACAGGCTGGAAATAAGCAATATTATCGGCTCATTATTATTATTGCCTCAAAAAAAATATATAGTCCATGTGGCATGGACATTATCGTATGAGGTTATTTTTTATATTGTATTTTCATTGACTTATTTTAAAAGTCCAAAATATATGCATGCTTTCTTTGTTATTTGGGGCGTGGTTATTTTAGGTTTTGAATTTTCAAACTTTGAGACTGATTCGCTAATATTAAATACATTGTTAAGTCCCTTAATAATTGAATTTTATTTCGGTTGTCTGGTCGCTTTTTTCTACAAAAAAATACCCTATTTCAAATATGGGGCATTAGCTTTTTGGGCTGGGCTGGTACTTTTGATTGCTATGCCCGTTTTAAAGGAGGGTCCAATTGCTGATCATATTGATAGAATGTCCCTATTAGGTATCCCATCGGCTCTTTTAGTTTTAGGATCTCTATACTTGAAGAGCACTATTCCATCATTATTAGTATTTTTTGGAGACGCTTCATATTCAATTTATCTGGTTCATTACACCGTGTTGGGTTTTTTACTTAAGCTAGCTGAAAAATTTAATCTGGCGTTATATTTACATACCTTGCCTGGTACCATTGCATTATTTATATGCACCTTTCTTGCGGGTTGTTTTTTTTATTATTTTATAGAAAGAAATCTACAAAAACTACTTAAGCCCCTTTTTTTTGGAAAAAAAACAAACTCTACTAGGGTTACTGTTCGTTAGGGGGGATCTCGAATTCAACTGTGCAAAAAATTGAAGCGTGTTGACTCCCCATAACGTTTAGTTAGCTAACATTACTCTTTTAAGTCCAATACAAGTATGAATAAATTTAACTCCGCTTATCTTGATTTCGTTAGACTATTTGCTGCATTAATTGTTTTTGTGGGGCATTTAAATTACGAATATTTGGTTGGTTCTATTTTTGGTGCTACTCATTTACCTGGGCTTGGTCCAGATGCCGTAATGGTTTTTTTCGTTTTATCTGGTTTTATTATTTCTGATGTTGTCAAAAGGCGTGAATCAGCGTTGACGGAATATGTTTCGGCTAGAATTTCCAGATTATTATCTATCGCTTGGCCAGCTTTATTAATTACATTAATGTGTGATCAATTGGGTCAGGCTATAAATCCTGATTATTATCAAGGAGCTTGGTGGTTTAATGATTCTCACTTTATTCCACGACTCGGCGTTAATTTATTACTGCTAAATCAGTTGTGGTTTTTTGATGTGGGTGCTTTTTCAAATGGTCCCTTTTGGTCTTTAGGTTATGAGGCGTTTTTTTATGCCATTTTCGTAGCGATTGGATTTAATGTTAAACACCGAAAGCTGTTGTTTATGCTTTTATGCTTAATCGCGGGTCCTAAAATTCTAATTCTCTTTCCAATTTGGCTCAGTGGATACTATCTATATAACTATGTAATCAAAACACAGCTCTCACTCATCACATCGATAATATTATTTGTACTCTCAGTACTGTTATACATCACCTATAAATCGTATTGTGGTGAAGGTTTGATGTCGTCATATTTCACTGATCTTGTATTTAAAAAACAAAATACATTTATAAGTAGCCTGGGTCATTCTGGTCTTTTTTTAGATTATTATTTTTTGAGTTTATTGATTATTTTAAATTTTTTAGCGACTTATAATATTTTTAAACGGATTAGTGATGATCGTATGCCTAACATGCTATATAGACTGAATAGAGTTCTTGCATTGGGAACCTTTGCAATTTACGCAGTGCATTACCCAATTATTCACTGTATTGCAGCACTGTCTGATTATTATAAAATATCGCATACTTTTCAATCGAATATGATGATGTTTTTAATTCCATTGATGGTATCGGCTTTGGTCACGTATTATGGCAATCAGCTTAGAAAGCCAATGGTTAGAATTATAAAATGCATAATAAGTCGAGACTGAGGTTTAGCTTGGGTTACAACTGAATTGAATTACCACATACCTGTATTCTGATATAAAGTAAGTAAATTATATTTATATTTTTTGATGTCATTTCAGCTTGTATTTCAATCCAACAGGAAGAGAATTAACACCTGTTGCTTAAGGAACATAAGCGATAGGAAAAAGGGAGATTCCTATCGCTTAAGGAACATAAGCGATAGGAAAAGGGGAGGTTCCTATCGCTTAAGGAACATAAGCGATAGGAAAAGGGGAGGTTCCTATCGCTTAAGGAACATAAGCGATAGGAAAAGGGGAGGTTCCTATCGCTTAAGGAACATAAGCGATAGGAAAAGGGGAGGTTCCGGTCGCTTAAGGAACATAAGCGATAGGAAAAGGGGAAGTTCCTGTCGCTTAAGGAACATAAGCGATAGGAAAAGGGGAAGTTCCTGTCGCTTAAGGCGCATAAGCGACAGGAAAAAGGGAGATTTCTATCGCTTAAGGAATGTGCATGAAATAATGAATATCCCGCCAAGGCGAATAAAGTCGCCCGCAAACTCACTCTGGTGTCTCGACTGGTACCCATTGCCAATGGTGACGTAGGTTTTATTCGTATAGCTACGCCTTTTGCGAGTTTAGATAATTGGGTTTTCTTCAGTATCTTGTTATCTGTACTCTATAGAGATAAACTAGACAAACTCGCCACTCAAAAGAATTTGTTGATTAAATGATTTTTAATTCTCTTTCGTTTGCTATTTTTTTACCCATTGTTCTGCTCTTTTACTATTTATGTGGTAGACGTTACCAAAATTGGGTATTGTTGATTGCCGGCTATACTTTTTATGGTGTATGGGACATACGATTCCTTTACCTTGTGTCATTATCTACAGTACTCGATTTTTGTACCGGGTTGATGATAGCAAATGGACGAATGACGTTGGCTCAACGGCTTGCACCGACATGTCATCTACTTGGATTTGCATTATTTTTTCTGGTGCCCGATTGGCATGCGGTCGTTTTTCAGGGCGCGTATTTAAATAATATTAATATTGATTGGCAGCAGTTATTAACGCCCACTTCCCTTGGACTTAACGTATTGGGTCTTTCGGGTTTAGGTGTTGCCGTTGCTAATATAGCTTATCCTTATGTGCTTAAGCACATGGAAGAAAAAACAAAGCGTATTTTCTTTTTACGGTGCAGTCTGATGGGTCAGTTAGGCATGTTAGGCGTTTTTAAATATTATAATTTTTTTGTTGCTGAGGCTGAAGGCTGTTTAAAGAGTTTAGGTGTTGACGCTCCTAGCATGCATTTGGATATCATCCTTCCGATTGGTATTTCTTTTTACACATTTCAGACCTTAAGTTATGTCTGTGATGTCTATTGGGGTAAGATGCAACCGGTTAGTCGTTTAAGGGATTTTGCGCTATTTGTATCTTATTTTCCGCCTTTAGTTGCAGGGCCAATAGAGCGGGCATCGCATTTGATTCCACGGATACTGGGGGAGCGGCGCATAAATTTTGAAAATATCTGTCAAGGCGCTTACCTTATCCTGCTTGGGCTGGTAAAAAAAATGGCGATTGCTGATGGATTAGCGGGTTCAGTATTCTCAGTTTACAATGCCAGTGGTGATGTCGGTTGGTTAGATATTGTTACCGCCACGGTGGCATTTGCAATACAGATTTATTGTGATTTTTCGGGTTACTCTGATATTGCCTGTGGTGTATCTCTTTGGTTTGGTATTGAGTTATTAAAAAACTTTGATCAGCCTTATTTTTCTTTAAATCCTTCTGAGTTCTGGCGTCGCTGGCATATTAGTTTGTCATCCTGGCTCCGGGATTATTTATATATACCCCTGGGCGGGAATCGTGGCTCGGAAATTAAGGTCTATAGAAATTTAATGCTAACTATGGTGCTGGGTGGTTTATGGCATGGTGCTGCCTGGAATTTCTTACTTTGGGGTGGATACCAAGGTGCTATGTTGATTATTCATAGATTATTTGTTGGACGCAAACCAGCCGAGTTTTGTGGAACATTATTAATGCGCTTGCCTAGGATGATGTTCTTTTTTGTGTTTATCTGTTATGGATGGCTTTTGTTTAGAGCAACATCTTTTGATCAAATCAGCTCCTTTACTCAAATTTTATTAAGTGATTTTTCCAATATGTCATTACATATGAAAATTCCGCCATTTAGTTCTCTATTAGGTATTTTTATCTTAATTTTTGTCGAGATATTTCAATTCAAACGCCAAAATATACATTTTTATACATATTATCCAGCGGTTATTCATGGTGGCGTATATGCTCTCCTAATATTTGCTTTTATAATGGGGTTATCTAATGACAGTCAGCAATTCATCTATTTCCAATTCTGAGTCTGATAATATCCCGACTTCGATGTTGACTGGACAACGAGTTTTTGTCGCTAGTCTATGGGCATTAGTTTGGCTGATATTGATCGATATTTCGCTCAATATTTTTTTCGCAATGCCAAAATCACCACTGATTCAACCCAGCAAGCTTCAAAGTTTTTTTGATTATGGTCGTTCGGCTGAAGGGAAAATCAGGTATATGGTGGGCAGAGATAAAGAATCTACCTCCATGGTAGCCAATGCGGGTTGGATACTAGAAAACGAAGTGGATGATCAACCTAAAATGGCATCTAGTCATGATCGTGTTCTTATTGCTGCCTATGGACAATCATTTACCAATCAAATTTGTGAGGCGCTAAAGGTTGTTGATCCTCGTTTTGAGCTTCGCTTAAAAGCTGGGCCGGCAGCGACGGTTTCCCATTCTTATGCTTATTACAAAGCAGATGCCAAGAATCAGCAGGCAGATGTAGTCGTGCTAGGCATTTTAGCCTCTTCGCTAATTTACATGACAGCCCCAACAACGGCCACTATCAATTTTGAAGGTGCAGCACCTTATACCTATCCGATCTACACCTTAAAAGAAGGTCATATTTCAGAGGAAGATCCTATCATCCATTCTATAGAAGAATTACGTACTGCATTTTATGACAATCCTTCATTGTGGCAGGTATATATCAAAATGCTTAGAAGTAAATCTCCAACTTATAATAGCTGGATATTTGAAAAAGATATTTTTGATTATTCTGCCTTGGCAAGAATGATTCGTCGTAGTATTGGACAAAAGCATGTGCATGATGTTACGGCAAGATACTGGAATGCAAATGGATTTATAAATACAGATGGCATTTTGGATATTGCGAATACACTTGTTGCTGACTTTGCTGCTGATGTAAGGGCAAAAGGTCAAATTCCTTATGTTTTGCTCATTCAGGATAAGGGATATAAGAACCATCTTGCCTTGGCATTTGAGTCTCAACTTAAACAATTGGATATTCCTTACTTAAGTACGCACACCATTGCGTCAAATACGAATCCCAGAAATTTTGTGAGTGATGGGCATTTCACTCCTGAAGTAACGATGCAAATAGCGCGAGCGTTTCATGCAGATGTTTTAAATAAAATAAAAAAAATTAAATAAAAAAATTAAATAATTGTGTTCACAATCCATTAACCTGCCATAGGTACTAATACGGTGACTAAAAAGTTAACTAACAGCACTCAGTCTTTAAACCAAGACGAGGGTGAACCTGACCTAAAAGCTCTGAAAAAGACTGCCACACAAGGCGCTTATTGGACTGTAGCAAATTATGGCTTAAGCCAAGCCTTACGGTTTGGCAGTAATCTTATTTTGACCCGTCTGTTATTTCCTGACCTTTTCGGATTGATATCCTTGGTCAATGTTATTCTTTTGGGATTATGTTTGTTTTCAGATATTGGAATTGGCACCAGTATTATTCGAAGCAAGCGTGGTAATGATCCAGACTTTCTTAATTCCGCATGGACTATCCAGGTTATAAGAGGTTTTGGTATCTGGATAATTGCTGCAGTCCTTGCCTATCCAGCCTCTATGCTTTACCAAAATCCTCAATTAATCTGGTTAATTCCAGTGATTGCAATATCTATAATAATTAGCGGGTTTAATTCTACCGCGTTGTATACAAGCTATCGAAATTTAGCATTAAAAAGGTTAGTGATACAGGAGTTAATTACACAATTAATGTCCTTAACAATCATGATTACCTGGGCATGGATAAGCCCATCAATTTGGGCTTTGGTTGCAGGTGTTCTGTCGGGTGCCTTGATAAGTATGATTTGGAGTCATTTCTTAATACCTGGGCAACTCAACCGCTTCCACTGGGATAAAACAGCGGCTCAAGAGCTCATTCATTTTGGAAAGTGGATCTTTATTTCAACCATACTCACTTTTTTAGCAGGTCAGGCGGATCGGGTGATCCTGGCTAAAATATTCTCACTTGAAATGCTGGGAGTTTATTCTATTGCCTTAACGCTGTCAGATGTGCCAAGACAGATTGTCTCAGGTCTTAGTGGTAAAATCATATATCCGACTTTATCCCGTTTGGCGCATATGCCACGCCTTGAATTTAGAAAACAATTACTTAATAGTCGAAAAAAAATATTAATTATCCTGGCGTTAGCGCTTGCGGTCTTGGTGTCTTTTGGTGATATTTTGATTTTGCTTCTTTATGACAAACGTTATGAGCAGGCTAGTTGGATGTTACCTTTGCTGGCGATTGGGATATGGCCAAATATGCTTTCTCAAACCAGCGAGCAAGCTCTTTTTGCCATTGGAAAGCCTAACTATGCAGCTTTTGGCAATTTTTTTCGATTTCTATTTACTGTAATTAGTATACCGCTTGGGTTTAAGTATTATGGGATATTGGGAGCAATTATTATCGTAGCTATGAATGATGTGCCATTTTACTTTGCAATCACTTTTGGTGTTTATCGTGAAGGCTTATCGAGCATTAGTCAGGATATAAAAACAACTTTAATGTTTACAGGGGTAGTAGGTATTCTAATATATGGGCGTTGGTTACTGGGTTTTGGGTTGCCTATGACTGGATTGTTATGGTAGAAGAAAATAGGTATAAATACCCTGTAGGTATCCAAAAGTCTTTTGATTTGCTATTGATTAATGCCTAGTACCTAGTGCAGGATTTTATCAGTGAATCCTTATTCTTGTCTTGCATAATATAGATGGCGAAAACACCGAACATGATAACTAAACCTAATAATTGCCAAGGGTGAGCCTTGGTGAATATTGCAGGTAATTTTATGACAAAATCTTCAGAGATTACTGCAAGAAGCTCAGGTATGATTGAAACTATAATGCCTAGGAGCATTATAGGTTTATTTTTCAACGTAATTTGATGGAAAAACATAAAAATACAAATTATAGCTGGATATAAATCATATTCTTTCATTCTAGGGTTTATTATGCAAAGACAGAAATATAAAAGAAATGTTCTAGCATATAAATCTGTTTTGATAGAAAAAAAACGTGGCAAATAAAATGCGAATGCATACAACATAATTATAGAAAAAATAATATGTATAATTATTGATACAGTCTCGGACAAATGTGCGTTGATTGCCACAGCAAAAATTGAAAAACCAATATCATTGAAAACTAGAATCTGTTGATGTAATGCATTAATAAATTCTTGATATTCTGGTGCATAAAAATACATAGAAGAAAGCCATGTCGCTCCAAATGCGCCAATAATAAATGTTAACGCAAGGATAATCTGACTTTTATTATTAAAGATTAAAAATATAATGGCTAAGTATGCCAAAAAGTACGGTTTTATAATAGAAAAGAACAATAACAATATGCAGAATATTATTTTGTACCGCATACAATCCGTTCTATAAAATCCTAAAAGGCAGGCAATCAATAAAAAATGTGTATATAAAGTTATATTTCCGGTAGTAAATGATAAAAAACCGATACCGCCAAATGCCAGAGCAGATATCTGGATCAAACAAAAATTTAAGATTGTAGCTTTTTTAATGGATTCGTTTTTGATAGGAAGCTTATGGAAGCACAAATAAATCTCTACGCCAAACCATATCAATGTAAATGAATATATTGCAGCAATACAGTGAGTAAATCCGAATAACCTTTCTAAGTAAGCAAATAAATGCAATATAACAGGATTATAAACAAATAAATTTTGAGCAACTTCTGGCCTATAAGCATTTTTATTTTGCAAATAGGCAACAGCAGCACGTTCGTAGATGGCTAGGTCAGCTAGAACTCCATTGACAATAAAAAAGTGAATATTGTAAGAAAATATCAATAAACTAATTATTAAAATAAAGATATCTATTCGTTTAAGATATACAGTCATTATTGCTCTCGGCTTGTTTATGTTCAATGATGATATAGAAAATAAATTGTATCTGCGGTCTTTGAATAAACGAATAATGTTCGAATAAACGCCACAAGCTCCACTGGGTGAGCACAGATCTTTGTAAGGTTATTAATTATGGTTTTGTTAGTTAATTGTTTCACAAAGAATATAAAATAGCCATAGTCAGGTAAGCTATTCTATTCACTCCCCTTGTATTTATTTCCTGGAACTACCAAAAGTCTAGCTAAATTTTTTATCATATAAAACAACCAAGCTTAATGCAATTCATTTAGTTTTGTTTTGTTTTGTTTTGTTTTGTTTTGGAATGTTGGTATAATATTAGAACATAACAATGTTGGTATAATAAATGTTGGTATAATATTAGAACATAACTTAGTTGGGAAGGTTTTTGACAAATATTATACTGTCGTCTTTATGAGCTAATTATTTTACTTTCAGATATTGAGGATCATGGATATGAAAAGAATAGGTTTATTAGCTTTTTTAACACTTGCTTTGGTAATGCCATTTGCTGTTAATACAGCTGCAGCTGCAGCTGTGGCGTCAAATTCAACCACAGTTTACGCTAACGCAGCTTCAGCAGGAACTGCAACCAGTTTTAATGGGGGGGTAGGTACAACAACCAATACTGCAGCTACAGCTTGGTTATTAGCGGATCAAGGCGGCATTAATTCCACATTTAGAAACTTGACAGGAACGGGTGTAGCCAATAGTTTTTTCTCTGTAGTTGCAAGCACTCCTCTGTTCTCGGCGACTATGAATTCAAACCTGTTTTCAACAGGAATGACGCCTACGCTTATTGACGTAACTACAGGTAAAACTATTGCACTTACTATTGATCCTCTTACAGGAATGTATACCTTTGGCGCACTAGTATCAGGCCAAGTATATGATCTTCACGTCGCCTATACTATAGCTGCAAGAGCTACGGCTTCAGTTTACACTACGATCACAGTTGCTGCTATCCCGGAGATTGAACAATGGGCGATGATGTTAATTGGTCTGTTCTTGATTGCTGTGAAAGTAAATAAGTCTAAGAAATCAGACAGCTTACTTATATAACCAAAAGCGTAAGAAAGAAGCTGATGCTATCATTAAAAAGCTACATGACTCTGCAAAAATAAAATACTTGGGAGAGTTTGAAAGGTTAAGTGAATCCAAAGGTAAAGATAACAAGGAAAATCAAGCGGTGCCGATAAAGTAACACTAATTTCGGTTTTATGAATATCATCCTGTTCGGTATGGAGTACCTGTCCCTGGTGATTACTAAAAACAAACAACCTTCTTCAATTAAAGCTTTTATCCTTTCGCTGGCGATGTTGCTGGCGGCAGGATCAACACTTTTATTAAAACCAACACAGAAGTTAGCAGAACAGAACGGGCAGTTTAATCTGGAAGCTATGGTTCCTAAAAAGTTTGGAACCTGGCAGTTCGATGAGGGCTTAGCGCCCCTTCAAGTCAGCCATGATAAACAAGCATTGCTTTATCAAATTTATAGTCAGAATCTTTCACGTACTTATCTAGATAACAAAGGGAATCAATAAACTAATTATTAAAATAAAGATATCTATTCGTTTAAGATATACAGTCATTATTGCTCTCGGCTTGTTTATGTTCAATGATGATATAGAAAATAAATTAAAATTTTATTGTATCTGCGGTCTTTGAATAAACGAATAATGTTCGAATAAACGCCACAAGCTCCACTGGGTGAGCACAGATCTTTGTAAGGTTATTAATTATGGTTTTGTTAGTTAATTGTTTCACAAAGAATATAAAATAGCCATAGTCAGGTAAGCTATTCTATTCACTGTGTTTCTAATGGTTAAGCAAAGTAAATTTCTACTTTCTTGTAAACCCTAAGACTCCATGGTACATTTGACGGCTAAATGTGTCTGAAAATGATATTTTAAGTGCCATTTGATTAGGTAACGTAGATTAAGAGTTATAGATGCGTTTGAAAATATTTGATAACCTTCAATTTAATAATCTTCACTGTATGCGACCATTTCATTTAGCAATTACACCTTATGCGACCATTTCATTTAGCAATTACACCTTCTGTACCTGTATGGAAATCGGATAACTTATTAATATTTGATCTCAAATTTTATAATGGGATGCTGTTGTATACTGAAAAATGGCCTGGGGATGTGTCTTGCATTATCTCATTAAGCACCGAACCACTTCCTGAATTTGGTGTTAAAGCTTTAAGTTACAATGAGTTACCGTTTAAGTGTATCACTTTAATAGAAAAGGAATTAATAAGTGCAACTCACCTACAGGGCGTTTCTATTGTGCTTGCATCTGGCGACTCTGACAATCAACTTCATCTGAGCAAGTTATGTAAAAAAGAAAACATAAAATGTGTCTATATCATTGAATATATACCCGAGACTCGATATCAAATCGCTGCATTAAGTACCTCGAACCCAATCGTAAAAATACGTAGGTTTTTCTATATATGGGAAAAAGAAAGAAAAAGAGTGGCAGCTTTTAAACTTTGCGACGGTCTGCAATCAAACGGCGTACCTGCTCATAGTGAATACAGTGAAGTAAAAAATAATTTATTATTCTTCGATACCCGCGTTTTTGAAAACCAGATAATAAAAGATAATGAATTAGAACAAAGAGTTAATTACTTATCTGAATATAAGCCACTGCGTATTGCATTTTCAGGGCGGTTGATCCGGATAAAGGGCGCTGATCATCTTGTTAAATTTGCCTTAAAATTAAAACAAATCAATATTCCCTTCCATTTAAAAATATACGGCACAGGCGAATTAGAAACAGAAATGAAAAAGTTCATTTCTAAACATCATCTTGAAAATGATATTTCTATGCTAGGATCAGTTGATTTTTATAAAATACTTATTCCTGAGCTTAAACAGACAGTCGATCTTTTTGTGTGCTTACATAGGCAAAGCGATCCCTCTTGTACCTATTTAGAAACATTGTCCTGTGGTGTACCGATAGTCGGGTACAAAAACAGAGCATTTTCCGGTCTATTGGAGATTTTCGATGTTGGGTGGGGAGCTGAATTAAATGATCTTGATGGAATCTGTAAAATTGTAGCTGATTTGAATAGTAATAGAGACGAGCTGATCAAAAAATCAAAAAACAGTGCAGTTTTTGCTCGCAATCATGATTTTGAAGCTACTGTTCAAAGGAGACTTGATCACCTTCTCTCTATCGTTAATAGCAAAAAATAATACGTTTGGAAACTGTAGCACTTGAATGTTACTAAACTGGCGACATAAAGAAAAAGAGCCTTTTAACTAATTGGGTATCTCATGAACAAAAACAAAAACATTCGCGTGTTATTATCTGCCTATCAATGTGGGTCTGGTATGGGATCTGTATCTCAAATTGGTTGGGAATGGTATCAGCGATTAGCCGCAGTTTGCCAAGTTACTTTATTAACTCATATCCGCAATCAGGAGGCGTTGAAATCATCAGGTATACCACTTGATGACGCATCGGTCATTTTTATTGACACTGAGTGGTTTGCTGGGCCGCTTTATCGCTTTGCCACTTTTTGTTTTCCTCGGAGTGAACATCCACGGTTCCTTATTGCCTCACTGGATTTTTTCGTTTATGACTGGCTTGCAGTTCGAAAAGCAAGGCAGTTAATAAAGAGTGGTCAAGATTGGGATGTTGTACACCAGGTTACTCCGGTAACGCCTATGGCGGCGACAAGATTATATCAATTGGGACGTCCATTAATTCTTGGGCCTTGGAATGGCGCTATGGCATCACCTACAACCTTTCCAGAGATCATGAAAGCAGAGTCGAAATGGTTATATCCACTTCGCAATTTTGGCCGAGTGATAGATTTTTTGATTGGATCAACGCGGAACGCATCATTGATTTTAACTGCCACACGTTCTACTTTGGCAGGAATATCGGCTGGCTATCGATCGAAGTGCCGATTCTTACTTGAGAACGGCGTGGATTTAGATTTATTTAACTATGAGGAATGGCCACCTGTCCCTTCGGATAGCAATCCTTTACAAATAGTATTTGTGGGGCGTTTACTGCCTTTCAAAGGTGTTTCTATGCTTTTGGAAGCCTTAAAAGCGCTCGACTTTCCTGTGCAACTCACTATTGTTGGTGAAGGGCCAGAGCGAATCCATTTAGAAAGAATGACCGCAGAGAACGGTATGAGTGAAAAAGTTAAGTTTACCGGTAATTTGCCACTAAAAGCGGTCGGTAAAATCATGCAACAAGCGCATGTGTTTTGTCTGCCGTCAGTACGAGAATCGGGTGGGGCCGTATTGTTAGAGGCAATGGCGGTTGGCCGACCAGTCATTGCCATTGATTTTGGTGGCCCTGCTGAAATTGTCGATGACGGTGTGGGTATTAAGTTACCGGCAACAGGTAAAGCCGATGTTGTAAAAGGGTTGATTAAGCAATTTGAAAGTGTCCGACAACAGCCGGAAGTCTGGAAAGTTCGCGGGCAAGAAGGTCGCATACGCGTTGAAAACAATTATAGTTGGGATGCCAAGATTGCTAGAGCTATTGAATATTATCGTGAATTGATCGGGTCAAAGACATGACTCAGAGTATCGCATATCTAGTAAGCCAATATCCAGCTTACTCTCACACCTTCATTTTGCGTGAAGTCCAGCAACTTCGCCAATTTGGAGTTCCAATTGTTGTCTCATCAATTCGGTTGCCTGATCGAACTTTTGAAAAGCTGACAGATATCGAAAGAAATGAAGCAGAACACACTTTTTATGTTAAGTCACAAGGTCTTTTAAAGGCAAGTATTGCTTTAGGCAAGACATTGTTTTTAAATCCCATTGGATTATTAAAGGGTTTCAAACATGTCGTTAAGTTAGGTGGTTGGGATATTAAGCGTTTGCTATACCATGTTTTTTATTTAGTAGAAGCGATGCTTTTAGGTCATTGGATGCGGTCACAAAACATAACGCATTTGCATGTACATTTTGCGACACCAGCGGCTTCAGTCGGTATGCTGGTTAAAACTGTGTTTGGATACAGTTTTTCCTTTACCGTGCATGGGCCAGACGAGTTTTATGATGCTCCTGGTTATAATTTACCTGAAAAAATCTTAGCTGCAGACTTTATTTTTTGTATTAGTCATTATGCGCGTAGTCAATTGATGAAGTTATCTCCAGTAGAAGCTTGGTCGAAGTTTGACGTCTGTCGATTGGGTGTAGATCCAGAGCGATTTAAGCCATTAACTCACGCAAAAGAAGCTGAGATTTGTAATTTACTCTGTGTCGGTCGATTGACCTCTGCTAAAGGCCAAGCTATTTTACTGGAGTCATTAGCGCAATTAAAAAATGAGGGTATTTTTTGCACTCTTACCTTTGTGGGGATGGGGCCAGATGAACAAAGTTTGCGTGATTATGCAGAATCTTTAGGGATTGGTTTGCAAGTGGTTTTTACTGGTGCAGTCGATCAGGATCATATTCTCGATTACTATAAAGTCGCTGATATTTTTGTATTACCTAGTTTTGCGGAAGGGTTGCCAGTGGTATTAATGGAAGCAATGGCTATGGAAATCCCCTGTATAACGACTGTAATTACAGGGGTTCCAGAGCTTATTGTGAACGGTCAGAATGGTTTGTTGGTTCCTGCCTCTGATACTGACGGATTAACTAAAGCCATTAGACTGTTAGTGATCAATTCCGCTTTACGTCAACAACTGGGTAGAGCAGGAAGAGAAACAGTCCTGGCTGACTATGATTTATATAGCAATGTACATTATCTCTTTGAAAAATTATCCTTGCACCTTGAGAAATTATAATTTCGCCATTTTAAAGCATGGTTTTGTTATACTTATCGCTGGTTGAGATAGGAAGAAGTTTTAACAGCCAATTATAAGTTAGAAAGCGCCTTTAGTGTGTGAATGCATATTTTTATGGCTGATTTGATATTGAGGTGTGGATTTAGATGATCGCGACTTTAGTTTTTTTTATCCTGTTGTTGGCAAAGATAATGATACTTTGTTTAACACTACCGGGCACATTGGAGTTACTAACCTTAACCCTTGCTGCATTGGCGCCAAAAAAAGGTTTGGTGTTAGATTATTCGATCAGCAAAATATCATTACCTAAATTGGCTGTTGTTATACCCGCACATAATGAAGCTAATGGCATCTCTGCGTGTATCGGTAATGTGCAAGCCAGTTTGAATCAGGTTTCTAATTGTGATTTGATCGTTATTGCTGATAATTGTCAGGATGATACCGCAGATAGAGCTAAAAGCGCAGGTGCTCGGGTTTTGATTCGCCATGACGCTGTTAATCGCGGCAAAGGTTATGCACTGGATTACGCTTTTACAGCGTTGTTGGCAGAGGCGTATGATGGTTTTTTGGTGATTGATGCTGATAGTCGCATAGATAACAAATTAATCGGTGAGTTTCAGTTTGCTTTTGCACAAGGTGTCGATGCGCTTCAGTGTCGTTATCGTATCTCAAACCCCGATGATTCTTTAAAAACCAGGCTTCAGTATATTGCCTGGTTAGCCTTTAATGAATTACGCTTATTGGGTCGTGAAAAGCTAAATGTTTCAGTAGGTCTTTTGGGTAATGGGTTTGGCTTAAGTCGAAAGATTCTTGAAGCGGTGCCTTACAAAGCCGGATCTATTGCAGAAGATATGGAATATCATTTACGGTTGGTTGATGCTGGTTATCAAGTACATTTTCTTGATACAGTGACGGTGTATGCGGATACGCCAAATCAAGATGCGAATCATGCTGTGCAGCGGACGCGCTGGGAAGGGGGGCGATTTAGGCTGATTATTGACCATGTGCCCACGTTATTTGTGGGCGTACTCCGTGGCAAATTAAACCTGTTTGAGCCTTTGGCTGAACTATTGTTGTTACCTCTAGCCTTTCATGTATTGCTATTATTGTTGACTTTGCTTATCCCTATTACACTGCTTCAATATTATGCTATCGTCGGGCTATTGCTTGTGTGCATGCATGTTTTGATTGCTATTTTCTTGGGTGGAGGCGGGCTAAAGGATATAAAAGTGTTACTCACAGTACCTTTTTATATACTTTGGAAGCTGACTTTGTTGACCAAGTTGTGGCGCAATATGCGTGTCAATGCCCAATGGCAACGCACAGAAAGAGGGGATTCATGAAGTTATTATCAGTTTTTATTGTAACGTATAACAGCGCGCCCTTGTTACGCTTTTGTTTAGACAGTTTACGGGCACAGACTCTAGTGGCTGACCTTGAAGTGATTGTGGTAGATAATGCCTCTCGAGATGAGTCCGTTGCTATTATTCGAGCAGACTATCCAGAAGTCCTATTAATTGTTAGTGATGTAAACCTAGGCTTTGGTAATGCTAATAACAAAGCGTTAGAGATAGCAACTGGACACTATTTAGTGTTACTTAATCCAGATGCAGTGTTGCCTCCAGATGCCCTGGCCAAGGCTGTGGAGCACATGGAAGAAAATGTTGATGCGGGTATGGGAGGGGGGCTTTTACAAGATCCACAAGGTAATTGGCAGCCTTCTGCCAGATTATTTCCTTCTTTACTGAATGATGGTTTGACGATATCCGGCTTGGCCTATCATTTTGCAGGTTCTCGATTTTTTGGGCGTTTCGATCGTACCTGGGCTAACCCCTTGACTGCGGAAGCAGTTGATTGGGTGCCAGGTGCATTTGCTATTATGCCTCGACACTTAATAGTGCAAATTAGTCTTTTTGATCCTCGTTTTTTTCTATATTACGAGGAGGTTGATTTGTGTCGACGTATCCATAAAGCCGGTTTTAAGGTTTATTACTGGCCAGATTTGGTTATCACTCATATAGGGGGTGCCTCATCAGAAACGGTCGACGAATTAGCTTTTTCAAGTTCGGGTAAACAATTAACCTTATGGCGTATGCGCAGTCAATTATTATACTATCGTAAATGGCATGGTTTGGTTTACAGCTGGTTAGTGAAAGCGCTAGAGCAAGGTTGGCATGGTTTGCGGGGCAGGCTAAATAAAAACAGTTCGCCCGCTAAAGCCGCAGAATCCAAACGCATAGTACAGCTTTGGCAGCAAGCTTGGCAGGATACGCAGGGGGGGCTTAATTCCCCAAAACAACCTTGGTAAATTGGTAAATAACTATGTTTGAAAATATTCGTGAAGACTGGCGCACTTATGAAGGTGATTTGACGAGGCAAGGCTTAATGGTCATGTTAGTTTATCGATTGGGATGCTGGCGATACGAGATTCAACAAAGGTGGTTGAGACTGCCCTTCTCGTTTGTCTATAAAATGCTGAAGTTATTATCGCAAATGTTAACGGGTATTGAGTTGCCTTGTGAAACAACGGTGGGTCGGCGTGTGGTGATCGAACATTTTGGGGGGATCATTATCAGTGGTGACGCGGTGATTGGTGATGATGTGGTTATTCGCAACGGCGTGACTATTGGTTTGAGGCGTACCGGAGAAAAGGGTGCGCCGGTAATAGGTAATCGCGTTGATATTGGTGCAGGTGCTAAAATTTTAGGGGCAATTAAAATCGGGGACGACGCTGTCATAGGTGCCAATGCCGTCGTACTTCAAGATATTCCCGCTAATTGTCTGGCAGTTGGCGTGCCGGCAATAATAAAACCCCGCTCTTTGAAACCGTCTAACGAGAAAACCAGTGTTTGAGTCAAATACCAAAATACCAGGACCATTAGGTCAGAAGATTAAACCTGTTTCCCGGCGACTATTAAGTCCTTGGTTGCTTTTTATACAATCTTGCTTGCCCCGTATGTTTGATTTAGTGAGTAGCTTAGTATTAGTGCTGCTTTTATTTCCTCTATTGTTGTTGAGAGGTATTATTGCGTATCTGCAAACGGGACATGTTTTAAAGAGACAAATTCAGCTTGGGCGCTTTCAAAATGAATTTGAACGCCTATCATTTAGTGGTTCATTACCGGGTAAATCCTTAGCTGTTTTATTAAATGTGTTACGCGGAGATTTGTCATGGGCAGGCCCTCGTCCAATGACTCATGAAGAGTTATTGAATTTGCCGACTAACGCATTGTTTCGATTTGATATAACACCGGGTGTTATTTCACCGTATCTGCTTAGGAAGAAAATGGGTTTAGCTTACGACGATGAGCTAATGACTGACCGTGAATTTTATTACGGAGGCGCGGTTAAGGAACATGTGGGTTTAAGTTTACGTGGTGTAGTGGGTTCATTTTTAGGTGGTAATGAAGCTAGGGTAGTGCCGCCGATGTTGAATTTTTGGGGTGTGAATATCGTCAATACGACTATGCTGGAAGCACTCGACTGGGTTGAGTATCAGATTGAGAAAAAGAAGAAAGTCTTGTTGGCCTTTGTTAATCCTGATTGCTTGAATATTGCTTATACGAATACACATTATCGAGCTATTTTACAAGCCGCTGATCGCGTTTTACCGGATGGTATCGGCATTAACATTGGCTGCCGCATGTTGAATGAGTCTCTGATGGCTAATATTAATGGCACTGACCTTTTTCCTCGATTGTGTGAACGAGCAGCAAAAAATCGCCACGGCTTGTTTTTATTGGGAGGCATGCCTGGAATTGCTGATTTCGCTGCTAAAGCGATGCAAAAAAGGTATCCCGACCTAATAGTCGCTGGCGTTCATGATGGTTACTTTACGCCCGAACAAGAAAGCCAAGTGATTGAAATGATCAATAAATCAGGTGCAGTTATTTTATTCGTTGGGTTTGGTGTGCCTAAACAAGAATTGTGGTTAGCACGCAACCGAGAGTTATTAGAACCCAATGTTTGTTTAGGGGTAGGTGGTTTGTTTGATTTCTATTCGGGTCGTATTAAACGTGCGCCAGTTTGGATGCGAGAAGTTGGTTTGGAATGGACGTGGCGGTTACTCCAGGAGCCAGGTCGTATGTGGAGACGATATATAATCGGTAACCCTTTATTTCTTTATCGTGTCTGGTTACAGAGCCATCAAGGGGAAAAATAATGAGTTCCGATATGCACAATGAATTATTGCGCCGCTATAGTCGTCTGTCCTATTTTAAACATAATATTTCTTTACGGTTACACTTAAAGCGTTTGCTATGGTTGACTGTGATCCGGGGCGCCTACTTAATAAAGCGATCAATAGACATTGTCGGTTCAATCGTATTATTGATCATATTAATGCCACTATTTATTACAATTATGGTTCTTATTTATTTAAACTCACCTGGGCCAGTTTTTTATAAACAAACCCGTGTCGGTCGTTGGGGTGTGTTATTTATTATGTGGAAATTTCGCTCCATGTATCTTGATGCGGATGCACGGCTTAAGGAGATCATGGAAGAGAATGAAATGAGCGGGGGGGTTATTTTTAAGATGAAAAATGATCCACGGATAATCCCGATTGGTCGTTTTATCAGGAAGGCTTCGATTGACGAATTACCTCAATTGTGGAACGTTTTAAAAGGCGATATGTCTTTGGTCGGTCCTCGACCCGCACTTCCTAGTGAGGTTAATCAATATTCCTTGCAAGATCGCCTGCGTCTGGAAGTCATTCCAGGTATAACCTGTATCTGGCAAGTCTCAGGTCGTTCAAACATCCCTTTTCCTCAACAGGTACAACTGGATACGGAGTATATTCAATCCCAGTCGTTACTTCTTGACCTAAAACTTTTATTAAAAACAATTCCTGCAGTTCTGTTAGGCAGGGGAGCCTACTGATGGATGCTATTATTTTTGCTGATCGAAATGGACAAGAATTACTTCCGTTGACCAATGAGTCCAGTATCGCTTTGTTGCCCTTGGCTGGAAAATCGATCTTGGAACATACGCTAGACGCATTGGTTGATGCGGGTATTCGGGAAGCTCATGTGGTTTTGTCTTCTTATGCTGAACAGGTTAAAGCCGAATTGGGTCATGGTGAGCGCTGGGGGATGACGTTAACCTATAGCGTCACTCGTGGTGAAGTATCGCCAGAACAAGAGTTAGAGCGAATTCAAAAAAACTGGGAGCCGCCTTTTCTAATACTCCGAGGTGATATTATTCGAAGTGGCGATATGAAAACGTTTCTGCAAAAGGCTGGCTCTATGAACTCGGCCTGTGTGCAGGCATTATATGGTGGTGAAAATGCCTATATGGTACTTTGCCTGGATCCGCTAAAAGCTAATTTTGATAGTTTAAAATGGACTGAATCAGCGCAGCCCGTTTCATCACAGGCGAGCGTTGATGTTGAGGGCGTGGTGGCAAGACTTGATTCGTTAAAAAGTTTCTATCAGGCTAATCTGGATGCTGTGTCTGGAGAATTAAAGACATTATTGATTCCAGGTCGTCAATCTGTATTGGGTCTTACTCAGGGGCGTTGTTCTGAAGTATATCCACAAAACTTAAAGCAGGGAGTGGCTTTGATTGGTTCTAATTGTCATCTGCATACATCAGTCGAACTTTCAGGTAAGGTTGTTATTGGCGATAACGTGATCGTTGATCGTCGGGCGACTATTGAATCATCCGTTATATTACCTTATTCATATATTGGTGAACTGGTGGAAATACGCAATGCAATAGTGAGAGGGAATGATTTGATTCGTGTCGATAATGGGGCTATCCTGAAAATTAGCGATACTTTTTTACTTGCTGATCTTAAATCTGCGACTATTAATAACACCTTGGGTGTTTTTTTTAATTGTTTTGCTGGGGTGTTATTACTAGTAATAAGCTTGCCATTATGGCCATTAGCTATAGGGCTTAGTGTGTTAAAAACCCCGGGGAAACCCTATAGTAAATATTGGTTGCGAGGAAATAAGAAAGAATTAGATGATTTTGGTGTGCCTCATCGTACGGAGTTTCTGGTAGGGGAATGGAATGTAAGTTCGCCTGTGCTTCGATATTTACCACGCATTCTGGCGGTAGTTAGCGGTGATCTTAATATGATAGGTGCCTTACCGGTTAGTCTCGAAATAGCATCTCAACGAACCGAAGATTGGGAGAAACTGGCAGATCGAGTACCCGCCGGGTTATTGGGGCCAACGCAATTAAATCTGCCCGTGGATGCGCCTGACGATGAAAAGTTGATGAGCGATTCTTTTTATGCTGCTCATGTTAGTCTTAGACAAGATTTACTATATATGTTGCAATCTGTAAAATCATTGTTTTCAAGTAAAGCCTGGTTTAACTAAATAAAAAGCTCTTGTGTTGATAATAAGAGATAGCCAAATTTATAGGTGGGTAATATAAGATGACAGCCAATAAAAGTGCTCCTGACATCATCACTTTAAAAATAGTCAGTGACCCCCAAAATGTTTCACTCCTGGGCGAAGCTATCAGTGCTCTTTGTCTTTATGCAACTAAAAATGAAAAATGCGCTCAGGATATTCAACTTGCGGTTATTGAGGCGCTCAACAATGTTATTTTACATGCTTATAAAAATCAGGTTGGCAATGATATTATTGTGCAATGGAGGCAGACAACGGGGTGTTTATCAGTTGAAATAACTGATTTTGGGGTATCCATGAAAAGCATTCCTCCTGGATCGTTTCCTGAGTTTGAGGCAGAAAATGGGCGAGGATGGTGGATTATTAATGCTTGTGTGGATGAATACTATTACAAAGTTGTGGAGTTTATCGAAAGAGAGCGGGTTTGTACGCCATCACCCAAAGATGAAGCCTTTGATGCTATATCAGTCACGTCGTCCAAAAATACGTTGACTTTAATCAAACACTTTTAACAGTCCGGATAATTCACACACAACCTTACACTTATTAACTATTTGTGTTGTAAGTGTTTTTATAATTTAACCAGGAAATTTTTATGATTCTACATGAACGAAAGCATAATGATATTGACATTATAGAATTATCGGGTCGCTTTATTATGGCAGATACGCCGGAAGTGCGGATTCGTTTGACTAGTTTGATAAAAGGGGGGGGCGGCAAGCTTATTATAGACTTGGAAAAAGTCACCTTTATTGATTCTAGTGCTTGTGCAGTGCTCATCTCAGCATTTAAAAATATGCAAATAAAATCAGGACACCTGGTTTTAGTGACCAGCCCCGTTGTTCAGTCATTAATTGAATTGACTCGCTTACATACTATTTTTGAAATTTCACCCAATTTAGCCAGTGCGTTGGATGCTTTGGAGTCAAAATAATAGTGGGCAATAAGAATAAGATTTTGAGTTATCGACTTAAGCTGGGATACGGTGTGAGCTTTAACTTTAAACAGTCCCGCCTTAAGTGGATGGCTTATCTGTTTAACTGTTAATACCCATGTCTGAAAACTATTCTGAAAACTATTCAATGGAACGTGATTATTCACTGGATGCTCTGAAAGTTCCGCCCAATTCTATACAAGCCGAACAATCTGTCTTAGGTGGTTTGATGCTTGATAATCAAACCTGGGATTCGATTGCCGACAAAGTAGTTGAGACCGATTTTTATCGGCGTAACCATCAGCTTATTTTCAGAAAGATTGAAGAGTTGGCAGAAAAACAGATTCCTTTCGATGTCATTACCTTATCGGATGCTTTAAAAGCCATTGGGGAACTGGACAATATCGGTGGGCTGGGTTATTTGATTATGCTGGCAAAGGACACCCCCAGTGCCGCCAATATTGTTGCTTATGCGAATATTGTTAGAGACCGTTCAGTCTTACGCCAATTGATTCATATTGGCACAGAAATTTCAAATTCTGCTTTTAATACTGAGGGACGTGATACGGCTGAGTTATTGGAAAATGCAGAACGACAAGTTTTTCAAATAGCCGAGCAACGACAAAAAGGGCAGGGTGGTGGTTTTGTATCGATAAAATCTCTGCTTGCCCATGCCGTCAATAAGATTGAAACCTTATTTGAGCAAGAAGGGGCTATTACGGGTGCGAGTACCGGATTTGCCGATTTTGATGAATTAACCTCCGGCTTACAACCGGCTGATTTGATCATAGTGGCCGGTAGGCCTTCTATGGGTAAAACCACTATTGCCATGAACATGGCTGAAAATATTGCCTTAAAAAGTGATAAGCCCGTAGCTGTTTTTAGTATGGAAATGCCTGGCGATTCTTTAGCTATGCGAATGATGTCTTCATTAGGCCGAATAGATCAAAATAAAGTCAGAACGGGTAAGTTAGACGATGATGATTGGCCTCGCTTAACATCCGCCATTAACCTTCTGGCGGGTACCCAATTATTTATTGATGATTCACCGGCACTAACGCCGACTGAAGTCCGTGCAAGAGCAAGACGTTTAGCGCGGGAACATGGCCAGTTAGGATTGATTGTGGTGGATTATCTGCAATTAATGCAATCTCCGTCCAGTGGTGATAATCGGGTACAACAGATTTCTGATATTTCCAGAGGCTTAAAAGCGCTGGCAAAAGAATTGAATGTACCGGTTATTGCTTTATCACAGTTAAATAGAAACTTGGAACAACGCCCTAATAAACGTCCAGTGATGTCTGATTTACGAGATTCAGGCGCTATCGAGCAGGATGCCGACCTGATTGTTTTTGTGTATCGTGATGAAGTGTATAACGAAGACAGTCCTAGTAAAGGCATGGCTGAACTGATTATTGGAAAGCAACGTAACGGACCACTAGGGACAGTGCATCTTACCTTTTTGGGACAATATACCCGTTTTGAGAATTCTACGGGTCATTCTTATCCTTCTGGAGATTATGAATGAACCCTGCGGCTTATGCTGTTTTAAATTTAGAAGCGGCGCAACATAATTTGCAAAAAGTACGTAGCTACGCTCCCGGCTCAAAAATCATGGCGGTAATTAAAGCCAATGGCTATGGGCATGGTTTGTTACGTATAGCTGATGCCTTACAAACGGTTGATGGTTTCGCAGTGGCACGGGTAGATGAGGGTGTACGTTTACGTAGAGCAGGCATAAAAAGTCGTATTGCTGTTTTAGAAGGCTTTACCTGCACTGAAGAATTAGATGAACTCACGCTTTATCAATTAGATGCGGTAGTGCATTCATTTCAACAGGTTGAAATATTTGAAAGCAGGGCAGAGCAACAGCAGATTGCTATCTGGTTGAAAATGGATACAGGGATGAATCGATTGGGTTTTAAAGCTGCTGAGTTTGAGTCTGTTTATCAACGGTTAAAGCATTGCTCTATAGTTCATCAGCCTATCAATCTAATGACGCATTTAGCCAGTGCGGATGATATGCATGACGCAACGACGCTAAAACAAATCCACTTATTTCACAATACGGTGGCAACGATTGAAACTGATTTAAAGTTTAGGAACGAGTGCAGTATTGCAAACTCTGCGGGTATTATAGCCTGGAAAGAAGCGTTAAGTGACTGGGTTCGTCCTGGCGTTATGTTATACGGTATTTCTCCTTTTCCAGAGAATACCGGTAAAGACTTAGGGTTAAAACCTATTATGAGCCTACATTCCCGGTTGATTGCGGTGAAGAAATTAGCAGTAGGTGATAAAGTCGGTTATTCAGGTACTTGGGTCTGTAAGAAACCAACCACGTTAGGCGTTGTTGCGGTCGGCTATGGTGATGGTTATCCGCGTTATGCCAAAGTGGGTACACCCGTATTAGTCAATGGTCAACGGGTGCCTTTGATCGGTAGGGTATCAATGGATATGATAACCGTTGACCTTGAAAGCCAGACACAGGCAAAACCGGGCGACTCAGTAACTCTTTGGGGTGATGATTTAGCCGTTGAAGAAATTGCCCAGTGCGCTGACACTATACCTTACACACTAGTCTGTGGCATTACCCAGCGTGTACAGCTTGTCGAAAAATCAAATCCAGCTTCTAAATAGTAGCCATACGCAAACATTAGTCACAAGATTTTTATTGTAAAATGCAAATTCCATTCTACCTGGGTTCTATGATATGAATAATGATTTATTTCTCTATGATATTGAACGCTTTAAGACTGTTGCCTCAGATGATACTGTCAAACAGGGCTTAGCGTATTATTCTGAGAATAGAGTCTTTGCGCTGGACGTGCAAGATAATTTATTAACCGCTCAAGTAGAAGACGAAGATGTTGATAATCCCTATTGGATAGAACTGACCCAGGATGAAGACAATAATCTCATTGTCAGTTGTGAGTGTGCGGAGCCGGGTGTCTGTAAACATGCCATTGCTGCTCTGTATAGCTACGCAGAACACTTTGGTTATGATGATAGCAAGATTTTAGGCAGTGCCGTCGAAGAGGCTATTTTAGAACGGACAAAGAAAGGCCGGAATGAAGTTAATGTTAAGTTAATCAGTGGTAATTTAGGTTTTGGTATTTGGCAAGCGACCTCTATTATTTCAACGACTCACGCTAAGAAATCCTATCAAGTACACATTCGTTCACTGGATCAACGACTCAATTATTGTACCTGTCCAGATTTAGCGATTAATCGTTTAGGTACCTGTAAACATATTGAAGCGGTGTTACATTTCGCTAAGAAAAGACCCGGTTATAAAGAGTTAAAAGCAGCGGGTTCACCACTGTCCTTTGTTTATCTGACTTGGGAATCAGCCACTCGCCCCATCATTCGTTTATATAAAACCGTGCAGATTGATGCCGATGTGTTGGCGTTATGCACAGAATACTTTAATGAAGACGGTATTTTTTGTGGTCGTTTACCTGAAGACTTCTTCCGTTTTGCTGATCAACTTTTGGGGCGAGAAGATATATTCGTTGGGGAAGATGCGCTTCAGTATGCACGTCAATGTGCAGAAGATGCAGCACAAGCGGTGCGATCTCAACAAATTACTCAAGACATTCTACGGGCTAATGGCGTTTTGCCCGGTATTAAAGCCAGGCTGTTTCCTTATCAAACAGAAGGCGTGGCTTTTTTAGCATCACGCGGTCGGGCTTTATTGGCGGATGATATGGGCTTGGGGAAAACCCTGCAAGCGATTTGTGCGGCTTCCTGGTTAAGTGAGCATGCGGGAGTAAAGAAGATTTTAATTATCTGTCCGGCCTCATTAAAACATCAATGGGCTCGAGAGATTGAAAAGTTTACTTCGCATTCAGTACAAGTCATTCAGGGTGCCGCAGAAAATCGCAGTGTACAATATCGGGCCGATGCACTCTTTTTTATCGCTAATTATGAATTGATTCTTCGGGATCAAAGTGTTATCAGTGAAATGCTAAAGCCTGATTTAGTGATACTGGATGAAGCGCAACGCATCAAGAATTGGCGTACGAAAATGGCTTCAACTATCAAGCTGATTTCTTCACGCTATGTGTTTGTGTTGAGCGGTACTCCGCTAGAAAATAGACTGGAAGATTTATACAGTTTACTGCAAGTGGTTGATGCCCGAGTACTCGGGCCTTTATGGCGGTGTTTGTTAGAGTTTCATGTCACGGATGAGCGGGGTAAAGTGATTGGATATCGGAACTTGTCAGAATTAAGACGGCGCATTGCTTCAGTGATGTTAAGGCGTAATCGGAGTTTAGTGAGTGACCAGTTGCCCGATAGAACCGAAGTCTGGCTGGATATTCCTTTAGATAAGAAGCAGGTTGAATTACATAATTCAGCCATGACAGCCGCTGGATTATTAGCCAAGATAGCGAAACGTCGACCGTTAACACCGGGAGAACAAAATCGGATGATGTCCGCCTTGCAACAGGCGCGGATGGCGTGTGATGCAGCTGGACTGGTGGATAAAGAAACGCAAGGTTCACCTAAACTGGATGAGTTGGCGCGTTTGTTAGAAGAACTTTGTTTACAAAGTAACTGTAAAGTGGTGATCTTTTCCCAATGGGCGTTAATGACAGAAATGGTGCAGTCATTAGTGGTATCTATGGGATTGGGTTGTGTGCGTTTACATGGCGGTGTGCCGACCCACAAACGTGGCGAACTGATGGATAAGTTTCAGCAGGATGATGCTATTCAAGTATTTATTTCTACGGATGCGGGGGGTATTGGTTTAAATTTGCAATCAGCGACGGTGTTGATTAATTTGGATATGCCCTGGAATCCTGCGGTTCTTGAACAACGCATTGCGCGTATTCACCGCTTGGGACAAAAACAAAAGGTACAAATATTTTTGTTGTTGGCAGAAGATTCTTATGAGCAACAAGTCGCTAGGCTGGTCAAAGGTAAGCGGGATTTATTTGATAACGTCATCAGCCCAGAAGCCACCGAAGATGTGGTGGGCGTTTCTAAAAAATTATTGCAAGTCTTGATAGATAATTTGATTTCTGACGAACCTGCGCGTACTGCTTCTACTGAGGCGGATGCCAACCCGTCTATTGATTCCGATACAGCTGTTGATACGCCTAGCACCAATGACATCAGGCCGCCTGATACCTTGGGAGATGAAGAAGCAGTCTCGACGGCTACTGAAGCGGTGGTCGTTAAAAAATCGAATAGTGAAAGTATTGATGATGAAACCCCCATTCGGCGGATGATAGAGAACATACAGCAGACCCTCAAGGCACGTATTGTGCGTATCATGGGTGCGGGGGGTGGCTTATTGGTGGTGGTTAATCAGTCTAGCGAAAGTGATGAAGAAGAGGCTGGCTATTTATCTGAACCCGGCGTGCCTGTGGCTATTATTGATGCTAAAACCTTGGCGAGTTTACAACGTTTAGGTACGGGTTCGCCTGTTGCAGAATCACGCTTACTGTTTGAACCCGACGAGGTCGAACAAAAAACGATTAGTCCACTCTTTAAGTCAGCAGAAGCAAAACTGCGTTCTGCGGAAATATTAATGGGACAGCAAGCAACCGCCGGCGTGATGGATTTGTTGGCCTCTGCCATGTTAATGATGGCGGCTGATAAAGCCGGGTTGGCTCAAGTTCCCGCGATGGATGCTGCTGTACTGTGGTTGTACAGTGAAGCTTTACCCCAACAGCTATTAAATCAGGAACAGGTTGGTTCTATTGTGCGTGCCTTATCGTTAAGTCATCATTCGGAAGTGCCTTTAACTTTACTGGAGCAAGTGTTGACTGATGCGCGGTTATTATGCGCTACGGCAACGGCGCCCTCATGATAAATAACACGCCTTGTGAATTAAAAACGAGTCACAAGCAAGACACTCTTGAAGTGACTCTGGTCGGTGACTGGGTACTTGATGCAGACATCCCTTCTTTAGAACCTCTGTTAACACAAATGACGCAAGCGGGGATTAAGCGAGTGGTTTTTTCCACGAAAACCTTAGGGTGTTGGGATAGTTTGTTAATGACGGATCTTATTCATCTGATTGATCAAGGGGCGCAACAGGCTATTAACGTTGATACAACTACGTTGCCTGAAGGCATTCAAGGTTTGTTAAGTCTGGTTTATGCCGTGCCAGAGCGGGTGGGTGCAAGGCGACCGGTGACTAAAATAGCCTGTATTGAAAGTCTGGGTCATGGGGCATTACATTTCGTTAAAGAAACGCATGACTTGATTGTGTTTATTGGTGAAACAGCGCTGAGTGTTGTCGCTTTAACGCGCGGTAAAGCTCGCTTTCGCTGGCTTGATCTATGGATGAATATACAAGACTGCGGGCCATCGGCTTTACCTATTATTACTTTAATCAGTTTATTGGTGGGCTTAATTTTAGCTTTCGTAGGCGCTATTCAATTAGCCTTGTTTGGTGCACAAATTTATATTGCCAATCTGGTGGGGTTAGGGATGAGTCGGGAAATGGGCGGCTTAATGGCGGCTATTATTATGTCGGGGCGCACTGGTGCCGCCTATGCTGCCCAGTTGGGTACCATGCAGGTTAACAGTGAAATTGATGCGCTTAAAACGATGGGCTTTCAACCGATGGAGTTTTTGGTGTTACCTCGCATGATTGCGCTTATTTTGGTGATGCCTCTACTTTGTCTGTATGCTGACATGATGGGTATCGTGGGGGGCGCAATGGTTACCGTTGGTTTCTTTGATGTATCTTTACTCGAATATCTACATCGTACCGCAGAGTCCGTGCACTTGATGGATTTGATGATAGGTATTACCAAGTGTGCTGTATTTGGTGTGTTGATTGCCCTTTCGGGTTGTATGAGAGGGATGCAATGTGGACGAAGTGCTTCGGCGGTGGGTGAGGCGGCGACTTCAGCCGTGGTGACCGGGATTGTTTTTATTGTCATGGCGGACTCATTAATGACCTTAATGTGTAATCGTCTGGGTATCTAGTATGACGGAAACCTGTCTGACTGTTAAAAATATGACTATGTCGTATGGGCATTTTATTATTCAACGGGATCTGGATTTTACAATTAATCGGGGGGATATTTTTATTATCATGGGTGGGAGTGGCTGTGGTAAAAGTACCCTACTCATGCATTTAATTGGTTTACAGAACCCTACCAGGGGGGATGTATTTTATGGTGAAGAGAGTCTCTGGGATGCCGATGCGTCAACACGCAAACGTATTTTGAAACGCACTGGGGTTTTATTTCAAAGTGGCGCCTTATTGAGTTCAATGACTTTGGCAGAAAATATAGCCTTACCGATTGTTGAGCATACAAAGTTGGGGGCAAAGAGAATTCGTCAAATTGTTTCTTATAAACTGGCCTTGGTGGGTTTGGCGGGATTTGAAGATTATTACCCTTCAGAAATTAGCGGAGGTATGCAAAAGCGTGCCGGTTTGGCACGGGCTATGGCATTGGATCCAGAGATTTTGTTTTTTGATGAACCTTCTGCCGGTTTAGATCCTATCAGTGCCAAGTTACTGGATGATTTAATTCTTAGTTTACGTGATAATTTGGGCGCGACGGTGGTCATGGTCACTCATGAGTTAGCCAGTATCTTTGCTATTGGTACAAACTCAGTCTTTCTGGATGCAGAGACTAAAACCATGATAGCCCGTGGTGCGCCTAAAAAACTATTAACGGAATCGACAGACTCCAAAGTACTCCGGTTTTTAACCCGTGGTGAAACAGAAAGACCAGAACATAACACTCTCAATATCAGCAGGGCAGGTATCACTCATGAGTAAACCCGTTAATCCCTATACTATCGGTGCCTTTCTGGTCGGTTCTCTGACCCTTTTAATCACGGCGGTTTTGATTTTTGGTGGGGGGCAGTTTCTCAAGAAAAAAATTGAGTACGTCATCTATTTTGATTCAGCGTTAAATGGTTTAAATGTGGGGGCGCCCGTTAAGTTACAAGGTGTACAAATTGGTACCGTAAAAGAAATTTCTTTAGAATTAAGTCAACAGGCAAAAGATATTATTAAGCCGGTGGTGATTGAAATTGATCCAACAGCGGTTTTAGATTCTGACGGTCACCCACTGCATGTAGCTAGGACCGAAGAAGACAGTAAAGAAAACGCCAGGCAATTAATTGAATCAGGTCTTAAAGCCCAATTACAAACCCAAAGTCTATTGACGGGTTTATTGTATGTGGAGTTTAATTTTTATCGTGATATGCCCGTTAAGTTAATCGGGCTTAATTATAAAGGTCTACCCGAACTGCCGTCTGTTCCAACCACCGTTGATCAAATTAAAGATGCCGCTGAAGAAGCCCTCACTAGTTTTCGTCAGTTACCCATAGAACAAATAGTTAAAGATTTTGCCGCGACGGTAAAAGAATTACGTGTTATTGTCACCTCGGATGAATTAAAAGCCGATCGTGCTGCCTTGAGTAAATCTTTAAAAGAAACCGAGTTACTGATAGCGAGTTTAAATGCTACGCTGATTCCTTTAGTCACTAACATGAATGGCGCGACAACGGATACACGGGGGCTGGTAAAGCAGTTTAATCAGGAGATAATACCGTTATTAAAATCCACAGAAAAAACCTTAGAGACCGCGACTAGCGTATTATTGGAATCTAAGCAGGCGGTAGGCTCTGTTGAGGCACTTGCAGACCCAGGCGCACCCTTATGGCAAGCTTTAGAGGCCTTACGCGATGCTGCGCAATCGACAAAAAACTTGACCGATTATTTAGAGAGACATCCGGATTCAATTCTTTATGGAAAGGAATAAACGGCTATGAAAACGGTTATTGATGGTTTGGCTCTAACACCGCGCGGTTTTATTGTAATGGGTCTGCTGATTTTAGCATTGCTTGTTAATGGCTGCACTAACGGTACAAATCCTATACAGTTTTATCGGCTGACTGCAGATGTTGATGTGACTCATACTGCTCACGCCAACAAGGTGGATCAAGGGCCCGTGATAGGCTTAGGCCCTATCAGAATTCCAGACTATTTAAATCGACCGCAAATCATGGTGGCGATTACCCCACATCAGTATTTGCTTTCTGAAGATCATCGTTGGGCTGAACATTTAGATCATAATATCTCGCTCGCTCTTTATCAGGTGCTACCCAGTCAGTTAAATACGGATAGACTGGTACGTTATCCATGGGCACAGCGACAGGTGATTGATTATCAGGTGGGTATTGATATTGTAGAGTTTAATGTCGATGCAGCCGGGCAGGCTCGTTTGATTGTACAGTGGTTTATTAAGAATAAGAATAATACGATTCTGGATAAACGCTCTGAATACCAGTTTCCTGGCTCCAGTACGGATTATGCGGTGATGGTTAAGGCTCAAAGTCAATGCCTGACGGGGTTGGGTCTGGAAATATCCCAGACCTTACGGCAGTTGATGATGGCTGATGTGGATCAAGGTGTTGTACTTCAATAACGGTAATGGACTATCGCATCATTACCCTGTATTTCCCGTTGGCAACAATGACAGATTACGTTACAGTAAATATTCGCTTTCTGCTTCTAGCCAATCCTCAATTTCGCGCCCCGGTGCAAACCCTCGACTTTCAGCTTTTAAATAGGCAAGCTCAGCAATTTTGGCATTATGATCGGGTAGGCAGATCACATCGTTGGTTACTTTTAAATCTGGATTAAGTTCAGCGTTGATCTTGGACATATAGTACCCCTAATAAATTGATTATTTAATGAAATTTAAATCCTATGGCTACATAATTAATAAGCCAAGGCCATTTAATCACATCAATTGGATAATTAATATTAGTATAACTACCTATAACTCATCCGGTCAGTTATCTGTAATCGTTGTCAACACATCACTATTCGATGGCGGAACATCATCAGTTTATAACGTCTACATCAATTGCTCTTTTAGCATGATCATCAATTCAGAAAAATGTTGTACCTGCATTTTTTTCATCACACGGGATCTGTGTATTTCTATCGTTCGACAGCTTATATCTAACATTGTTGCCGTTTCTTTATTCGAATAGCCCTTAACAATACAGATTAAAACATCTTTCTCCCTCAGTGTTAGTGACGCCATCCGTTGTTTAATGAGTTCATATTCACTCGTCTTTGCTCTGTTTTCAAGATCACTTTTTATGGCTTCCTCAATACGTATCAGTAATATGTCATTATCAAAAGGTTTTTCAAGAAATTCTATAGCGCCACTTCTAAACGCTTTTGATGAGTCTAACACTCTGGAATGACCACTGATGAAGATGATGGGGATTTCAATCTTTCTTGCCAATAAATTGTCCTGAAGCTCAAGCCCACTCATCGGTTGCATCCTGACATCGAGTATCAGGCATCCGGGACGCATATTGTTATGGTTATCTAAAAATTCTTTCGCTGAAAGAAAGCTTTTAACGCTATATCCCGATGCCTGGATTAAAACCGATAACGAATCACACACGGCAAAATCATCATCAACGACATAAACTATGTGAGCTGTTTTAGCGGCTGACATGTGAAACAGTCTTAATGGGTAACAAAAAATAGAAAGTAGTGCCTTCATTTGTTTTACTGGTGAAGTCCAGGATGCCCTGATGGGATTCAACAATAGATTTACTAATAGACAAGCCTAGACCCAGACCCATAATTTTTGTAGTAAAAAATGTATTGAGTATTGTATTTTTTTCACCTTCATCAACGCCTGAACCATTATCTTGCACGCTAACTTCTACTTGATTAAGGTTTCTTATACACGATTGAATGAGTAGTTGTCGCTGATTCTTTGAGTTTTTCAAAGCATCTATGCTGTTTCTTATCAAATGTAATAACACTTGTTCAATTTGTACATTGTCAATCATAATTTCAGGCATATCCTCCAGTAGATTAAGACAAATATGGATGTTGTTTCTATTGAAATCCAGCATACATAGACTGACTACTTCCTGAATCAGCATATTAATATTAGTATTAGTACGAATGGCTGCCTGGTAACTGACTAAATTTTTTATTCGGTGGATAATCTGGCCCAAACTTAATGACTGCTGATGTATTTTTAACAAAATATCACTCAATTGAGTAAAATCAGGCTTCTCTACATGCATCAAACGTAAACAGGCTTGCGAATAGTTAGCAATCGCTGTTAGTGGCTGGTTAATCTCATGCGCAATACCGGAGCCCATTTCGTCAATTAAACAAAGACGAGCAACGTGGGCCAATTCTGTTAGATGCGTTTGCTCTTTCTGCTCTTGTTGCTTCCGTAAACTGATATCACGCAGGATACCGGTGAAATAGAGTGCCCCATCAATTGAATATTTAACAATTGAAACTTCTAAAGGCAGGGTAGAGCCGTCTTTACGAATCCCATTGACCTCGTAGATTTGATTTATTAGTACCGTCGGGTCTTTCGTTATTAATTGATGGATTAACGTTTGGAATGGTTTGTTGATCTGTAAGGAGGCTATCAGGATATTAAAAGGCCGGTTAAGTAATTCTTGTTGGCTATAACCAAAGTAGGTTTCTACGGCCATATTGGTAGAAACGATAAGACCTGACTGAGCAAACGTGACAATCCCTTCCATCGAAGCATCGAAAATAGAGTTGAGCTTTGCTTCCCGTTCAGCCAGTTGTTTTTTTGACTGTGTCAGCTCGGTTATTTTTTTTGTTAAGTCCAGATTATTTTGGACAAGTTTAGCGTTCTGTTGAAAAACCTTTTCTTCCAATTTCTGATTGAGGCAGGTAATAATTTCCTGATTACGCAAGGACTCACTGACATTTTGAATGGATAAATAGAATTCTACGCCATTTTTAATGTTACGATTAACAACGCCTCTTAACACAATATAAAGCAATGGATTCTGATGTTTACATAATGACCGCGAACAGTCGATTAGTCTAAAACCCGAGCATTCAGGTTGGCGATATTCGATACCCCGGTTAACCAGTTTGACCGTTACAATTGAATCATTTTTATTATCCAGGAGATCCTTGATGAAAAAATGATAATCATCCTGGTCTGAGGAATGAATAAATGTCTCCAGTTTCTCATCGAGAAGCACTTCATTAGAACCGGTCAATAAGTGTGTCGCAGAGGGATTGGCCTGCTTGATAACACCTTGTTCATTCAGAGTCAGGTAGGCGATGGGTGATGAGTTATAACACTGTATATAATTGTCAAACGAGCGACTCAGCTTCTGAAATGTATTGTGGAGCCTTTTGCTATTCCTATGTCCAGTCAATTTATAAAGCATGTTTTCAAGTGCAATGGTGAGTCAGAATGATAGGGTAAGGATGAGTGTATGATATTTAGCTAACTAAGCATATCCGTATAAATACGTATCCATAATTTGCACCTCGGATAATATTCACTTATCAAGATTCTCAAGTATGGCTAGTAACGTGTTAAAGTCTATCGGCTTGAGTAAATAATGATCAAACCCTGCTATTTTAGACTGTTCAATATCACTAGGCTGTCCATAGCCGGTTACGGCTATCAGTATTGCATCTTGAGTCTCAGGTAATGTGCGTAAGGTTTTGGCTACTTCATAACCGCTCAGATCAGGAAGGCCAATATCCAGCAGCACAACGTCCGGGGTATTGGTTTTGGCTAGTGCGATCGCTTTTATTCCGCAGTTGGCAATGTCTACCTTATGTCCTTCGGCTTCCAGAACCATCATCAGGCTTTCGGCGGCATCGGCATAGTCATCTACCAGCAAAATGCGATATTTTGATGATATTTGGATCTTCTGGGTTTCAATGGTCGAATAGTTCATTGAAATAACCGGCAAGCGCACCGAAAATAAACTGCCCAAGCCTACGCCTCGACTTTTCGCAGTAACCGTGCCGCCATGTTTTTCAACTAATTGACTGACTAGGGTCAAGCCAATACCCAGTCCACCTTGAGAATGAGCCAGGGAGCGGTCACCCTGGACAAAAAGCTCAAAAATATCATGAATAATATCAGGCGAAATCCCGGTGCCATTGTCTTGAATTTTTATAGTAACAGTGGTCTCTTCGCTTAAAACACTTAAACTAATTTTACCACCCATTTGGGTATATTTAGATGCATTGTCAAGTAAGTTCGATATAACCTGAGACAATCTGACACTATCGCCTTTAATCCATTGGGGTGTTTGAGCGTGAGAAATGGTTAAAACCTGAGCCTTTGATACCATCAACGGGTTACTGGTTTCTACGGCATGTGCAATAATATCAGTCAGTGCTAAAGGCTCAAGTTTCAAATTGATCTTACCATGCATAATGCGAGCCAGATCCAACAGATCATCGAGAAGTCTTGCCATGTGCGTAACTTGGCGATCAACAACCTTACAAGCCCGTTCGACTAAGGGATCATTACCTTTTTGTTTATTCAGTAATTGCACCATATTTCTGATAGGGGTGAGTGGATTTCGAAGCTCATGAGCCAGTATGGCCAAAAACTGGTCCTTACGAAGATTGGCTAGTCGCAGCTTTTCAGCAATAATTTTACTCTCAGTAATGTCGGTAAGCGCAATGTGTAAAATAGTGGACGTGTCGGGTTCAGTTCTGCGTTGGCAATCAATATGAACCTGTATCAACGATTTATCGAAACACTGCATTTTTAGATCGAAACTGTGTTTATCTTCTTGGTTAGTTTTCATCACATGATAAAACAATCGATACCAGTGTTCTTTTTCAGCATCAATAACAAAGTTGGCAAAGCGCCGCTGTATGAGCTGTTTGCGCTCCAGGCCAAAAATCTTGCAACCGGTAAGATTGATTTCAGTGATCAAAGCCTCCTTTGACAGTGTCAGATAACAGATAGGTGCAAACTCGTACAGATCAACATAACGGTCTCGTGATGTTTCCAGCTCTTCATAGGCTCTGCGTAATTCGTCATTTTGCATCTCTAGTTCAATCTGATGCACGTGCAGTTCATGCAGAAGCTCTTCTGCGGAGAGCGCCAGCCGTTTAATGACCTGATCTTTTTTATCGCTCATGTATTAAGCTTTATTGATAATAATATCAGTTGCAATGGGCTGTCGTTGTTGATTAACGGACGTGCATTCATTAGCAGCATGGGAGACTCCTGCCGAGCAACCGGTTGAGCCACTAAAAAATCGTTAAAGGGTAGACCTTTTGAGACCACTTCGCCGAACAGTTCACGCAGTTCTGGAAGATTCCATTCGCCGTTGCCAAACTCATAAACAGGTTTTCCTAAAGTTTCCTCCGGCCTGACTTTAAAATACTGGTAAAAAGTCTGGTTGGCAAAAACTACCTTTAGCGCCTCATCAAGAACCAGAATGGGTTCAAGTATAGAATTGACAATACCATCGGCTAAATTAAGCGCGGCTTGCGTCGCTACGCCTTTAACACTGGCACTGATATCGGTAAACGTCAGTACAACGCCATCAATCCTGTTTTCCAGTGTACGGTAAGGTTGAATCCGCACCGACATCCAGATATTGTTATTTAGTTTTAGCTCACGCTCAAAAGGCGTTAAAGAATCAAACACGGTCTGGGCGGCTGCCAGCAGGTCAATTGACGCTACACTTGATTTAAAGTCACTTAGGGGTCTACCGACATCAGTAGTCACCAGGGGATAGATGTGTTTTGCCTCAGGCGTGAAGCTACGAATCAACAGATGTTGATCGAGAATAATAATTCCGACCTTGATATTATCCAGCAGATTTTTCATGTCGTTCTGTAGGCCAATCAGTTGTTCAATTTTAGCCTGTAGTTCGGAGTTGACCGTCATGAGTTCTTCATTAACGGATTGCATTTCTTCCTTGGAGGTTTCCAGTTCTTCGTTAGTCGATTGAATTTCCTCATTGGTTGATTGCATTTCTTCATTAGTGGATTTAAGTTCATCGACACTGGACTGATAGCCCTCGGTCAGATATGCCAAATCGTGCTCCAATTCTTCTATACGCTCTAGTTGATAGGGTTTGGTAATCCGTTTTAACAGGGGGTCAGTCGCTGGGTTTGCGATATCCTGAAAGCTAATGAGCAGGCATTGACCACCGTCCGGGTCGGATAAGGGGCGAACACTAACACTCACGGTAGTGATTCCCGTGTTAGTTTTAACTTGCATTTCACGGTTGAGTGTCGGTTTGCCTTTACTGGCAGCTGAGCGAATAGCGGCATGCAAATACAAACCCTCACAGGCCATATCGAGGGCATTGAGGCTGGCCAGACCTGTCACATGGCGGAGGTATTTTTCGGTATCGCCATGCAGATAAAGGATATTGCCCAGGGTGTCAGTAATAATGGCCGCAGGCGCAAAGCATTGTAGCAGCATCTGGTGAGCCAATTCGGCATAGCTGACTGATTGGGTTTTAACCACCGCAGGCGGTTTAGATGTGTGTACTAAGGCTCTGCCTGTTGGGTTAGTCAACAGAGTGCCAGACCTAACAAAGTCATGTTTAGCCCGATAAAATTTCCATTGACGGTTGAGCGCTACAAACAAATCGGTATGATTACAGATACCCTCCGAGGGTGACAGGAAGAGTATTCCCCCCGGTTTAAGCGCGTAGTGAAAAGCGGGAATCAATTGGTTCTGTGCTTCTGGTTCCAGATAAATCATTAAGTTACGGCAGCTAATCAAATCCAGTTTAGTAAAAGGAGGGTCTTTAAGAACATTCTGAATGGCGAATATCACCATTTCGCGAAGTTGTTTCTTGACGCGATAGCCGGTTTCCTCTTTTATAAAAAAGCGCCGTAATCGTTCTGGATTAACATACTGAGTGATCGTGAGGGGATAAATACCGGCACGGGCAATATTGATGACGTCATCATCCAGGTCGGTACTGTAAATCTGAATCTTGAAGACCTGATGAGTCACCTCAAGCAGCTCGCTCAATAAAATCGCAATGGAATAGGCTTCTTCTCCAGTAGCGCAACCGGCCACCCAGACTCTGAACACATAGTCATCGGGTTTATCATTGCACAGTGAGGGCAGGATATTTTTCTCCAGCACCTCAAAGGCCTCGGGATCACGAAAAAAATTGGTCACATTGATGAGTAGCTCCTTAAAGAGTAAGTGCGCCTCGGAGGTATTTTCCTTAAGATAACGGGTATAGAGTTCAATGTTTTCTATATTGTGCTGTACCATTCGACGCTCAATACGACGCCCAATGGTGCTTTTTTTGTAGCGTGAGAAGTCGTTACCGGTAACCGTAAGCAACTGGTTTAGTACGCCATTTATACCGCTTATTACCTTAGACACAGGCTGTGGTTTAACAGGAGCAATTAAAGTACGGGCAAAAGGGCTTAGCAATGCTGACATTTTCTCAACAGGCAGAATATGGGTGACGTAGCCTGCTTGAATAGCATGAGTGGGCATGCCGTCAAACTTGGCATCAGTTGGTTCCTGAGCAACGGTAATACCGCCAACACCCTGGATAGCCTGTAATCCAAGTACTCCGTCGGTGCCAGTGCCGGACAGGATAATGCCGACCGCCAAGTTTTGTTGGTCATCAGCCAATGAACGCAAAAAACTGTCTATCGGCATGCGCAATCCCTGCGGCTCTTCAGGCATTGAGAGTTGTAAACAACCCCGAGAAATAATCATAACTCGGTTAGGCGGTATGATATAAACGTGGTTAGGTGCGATTTTTAGCTCATCGACGGCTTCCACAACCGGCATTATCGTAGCACGCTGCAAGATTTCAGCCAGCATTGAGGGATGTGTAGGGTCAAGATGCGAGACCACCACAAACGATAAGCCACTATCAACCGGGAAGTTCCGAAAAAATTGCTGTAGTGCTTCTAAGCCACCTGCCGAAGCGCCAATTCCAACGATGGGAAAACCGGTTGCCGGTTTTTTGGGGTTTATCTGAGCGGGCATTTTTTTGAGCCTATAGTCTTTGAGAAATTAAACATCCATAACGCGAAGCTATAGTTCATAGGGTAACAACCTAAAGGTGGAGTAAAATAGCTTTAGCTGTTTTTGCAGGCAGTAGCTGAGGTCATTGATGGTCAATAGGGTAAAAATATCGGTGCTATGATCAGCTTAAATTTCTAATGCATCAGTCCCGTTACTTTTGAATAATTCGGTAATTGATTATCCAGTTGTTGAAGTAATTCTAGTTTCCTAGCGTCACCGATGGGTATTGAGGTAGAGTTTGGCATACGTATAAGTCCTTATTTGTGGTGGGCGTTTTTGTCTGTATACTGGCTTGATCGGTTCATCATGCGCGTATTGCATCAAAATAAGCAATGTTTATTTAATAAGATTTACATGTCGTGCCGTAAAAGCGAGGGTTTTAGCCTATTTAATTGGTTGAGGTGATAATTAAACGGGTTATTACGACACGTATACCGGTTGACGTGCCTTAAGAATCATCAGAGAAGAAAAACTCCTGGTGCTTGATCCTTTTTACAGGCAATACCAGCTTAAAGTGCGTTATCGATTGATTCCATTTGTTATTTAACTTGATCGATGTAAGATGAGTTCTAAGACTAACTTACTGCCAAAGTAAGCCAATAACAGCAGTATAAAACCAATCAAAGTCCATTTTACGGCTGTTTGTCCACGCCACCCATAAAGGCGTCGGCCTGTTAGAAGCCCAGTAAAGATAATCCACGCGAGTATTGATAACACGGTTTTGTGGACAAGGTGTTGGGCAAACAAATCCTCAATAAATAAAAAGCCACTTGCCAGAGAAAGGGTCAGAAACAAAATGCCTGCGCCCACCATTTGAAACAACAAAGACTCCATGGTTTGTAATGGCGGTAATGATTGAATAAAACGCTTGGGTGGATGTCTTTTTAGCTGTTGCTCTTGAAGTGCCAATAAAATAGCTTGCAGTGCAGCGATATTCAACAGGCTAAAAGCAATAATGGAGCTTAGGATATGGACGCTCATTTCCCAGGTATAATGTGAAAGGGATTGAATCTGATGGGAAAAATTAAGTTCCAGAGCTAACATGCCCGCCGCAATTGGAAAGATAGCCGACCCTAGCATTTCAACGGGTTTATTAAGACTGGCTATTAATAGAAGCCAGACAACAATCATGGCAATCAATGAACCTGTGCTAAAAAAACTAAAGTTAAAACCGTTGTTTTGCTGAAATAATAGTCCGGTATATAAAAGGTGTGTCGTGGCTGCTGTCCATCCCAGATAAAGGGCACTGCGTTGCAAGCGACGTTGATCAAAATCCTTGATTATTAGCAAAGTACTGATGAGGTAAGCACAAATAGATAGAGTGGCTATTGCAGTGGCGTTCATGGGTTTATGATTAATTTTTGTAAAAAACAGAGTTTGCTAAGTTTATACAGTCTACAGTGTTTAAAGGCTTCTGTTATTGCAACGAGTGCAAAGCGTTTCCTGTATATGGTAATATATTGGATTAAATAGTCCTAGCGCATTTGTACCAGCGGGTAGTTTCCTTAGTTTAAACCACAAAGACCTCGATATGTTTGATAATTTAACCGATAGATTAAGTAGTACGCTTAAAAAACTTAAAGGTCAGGGACGCCTGACTGAAGGTAACATTAAAGATGCCTTGCGTGAAGTGCGTATGGCTTTACTTGAGGCTGATGTATCGTTGTCAGTGGTTACCGATTTTATTGCGCGTGTTAAAGAAGGGGCTTTAGGTCAGGAAGTACAAGCTAGCCTGAGTCCCGGTCAAGCGATGATCAAACTGGTTCAGTCTGAGTTGGTTAAAGTCATGGGGGCGGCTAATGAAGGTCTTAACTTAAATGCCGTGCCCCCCGCCGTCATTTTAATGGCGGGCTTGCAAGGGGCAGGTAAAACAACCACGGTTGCTAAATTAGGGCGTTGGCTGCAAGAAAATCAAAAGAAGAAGGTCGGTGTGGTCAGTGCTGACGTTTATCGTCCGGCGGCGATTAAACAGTTGCAGGTGCTGGCTAATGAGCTGAATCTGGACTTTTTTGAAAGTGATTTAACGCAACAGCCCGTTGATATTGTCAGAAATGCAATTGATGCCGCCAAGAAAAAATTCCTGGATGTCATTATTATCGATACTGCAGGTCGCTTGCATATTGATGATGAAATGATGGGTGAAATTAAAGCCCTGCATGCTGCGATTAACCCCGTCGAAACATTATTTGTCGTTGATAGTATGACGGGACAAGATGCGGCTATCACAGCAAAAGCCTTTAATGATGCATTACCCTTGACCGGTGTTATTTTGACCAAAGCGGATGGTGATGCACGCGGCGGTGCGGCATTGTCTATACGCCATATTACCGGTAAGCCCATTAAATTTATAGGGGTTGGTGAAAAAAGCAATGCCTTAGAACCTTTTTATCCTGATCGTGTGGCCTCTCGTATATTAGGTATGGGGGATGTGCTGGGTCTTATTGAAGAGATTGAACAAAAAGTTGATAAAGAGAAGGCTGAAAAGTTTGCTCGTAAAATTCAAAAAGGTAAAACCTTCGATTTTGATGATTTTCGTGAACAACTACAGCAAATGCAAAGCATGGGCGGGGTTACTTCCATGTTGGAGAAATTACCTGGGATGAATAACATGCCTCAGGAAATGAAAGATCAAGTCAATGATAAGGCCTTAGCCCGTCAGATTGCGGTGATTAATTCAATGACCTTTCAAGAAAGGCGTGATCCTGATTTAATTAAGGGGAACAGAAAAAAACGTATTGCCGCAGGTTGTGGTCAACAGTTACAAGATGTTAATCGTATTTTAAAGCAGTTCCTGATGATGCAAAAAATGATGAAGAAGTTTAAATCAGGGAATATGGCGAATATGGCGAATATGGCACGCGGTATAAAAAGCAATATGCGTGGCATGAGAAGGTAAGTTTTTTACTGACTTAACAGTTAGTTACGTGATAAAAAATAACTAAGTGCTGAATATTTCCAATTTATTCTTCACTTATGGAAAAATTCGCGTAAAATACGCAGATTAACAATGATCAAATGTATTTGAGGATATTAGATGGTAACCATTCGTCTTTCAAGAGGCGGCGCTAAAAATCGCCCTTTTTATCACGTTGTAGTAACTGATAGCAGAAGTGGTCGTGATGGCCGTTATATTGAACGTGTTGGCTTTTTTAATCCATTAGCCCGTGGCAACGAAGAAAAATTACGCTTGGACAGTGAGCGCGTAGACTATTGGAAATCCAATGGTGCGCAACCTTCTGACCGTGTTGCAAAATTAATTAAAGACGCAGTTAAATCTGCCGCTTAATCTGTTGTCCAAGCTACAACATATAAACGTTGGGAAGGTTTCTGGCGTTTTTGGTGTTAAGGGCTGGGTAAAAGTATTTTCTTTTACCTATGATAGAGAGAATATCATACATTATTCCCCTTGGTTATTAAAGAAAGACAATGAAACCAAGTCGTTTAATGTCACTGATGGTCATCTTCAAGGTAAAGCCGTTGTCGCTCAGCTTGATGGCATTAATGATAGGGATGAAGCAGCGAGTTTAATGGGATGGGATATTTTTATCTCTCCTAATCAATTACCCAAAGCAGCAAAAGATGAATATTATTGGTCTGATTTGATTGGTTTGCGTGTTGAAACAAATTTAGGTGTTCAGTTAGGCATTGTTGAAAGTTTATTAGAAACCGGTGCAAATGATGTTGTTATTGTTAAAGGAGAGCGTGAGCGAGTGATTCCGTTCTTGCAGGGACAAACAATAGTCAATATTGATTTGGCTGTAGGGATAATGGTTGTGGATTGGGATCCTGACTTTTAATTACGTTGATGCGTTTTGATGTCGTCACACTATTTCCCGAAATGATAACAGGCGCTGCAAGTTACGGTGTAACGGGCAGAGCGATTGAGCGTGAAATAGTGAGTTTGTCGGTATGGAATCCTAGAGATTATACTTGCGATAAGCATAAAACGGTTGATGATCGCCCCTATGGCGGTGGTCCCGGCATGGTTATGAAGTATCAGCCTTTGCATGATGCGGTGAAGCAGGCAAAGTTGGCAGGCAGTGCAGCAGCTAAGGTTGTTTACTTAAGCCCTCAAGGTAAGCCCATTACACAACGCTTATTATCAGAAGCTTGTCAGATCCCTCAATTGATTTTGGTTGCGGGTCGCTACGAGGGCGTTGATGAGCGCTTTGTTAACAGGGATTGTGATGAAGAATGGTCAGTCGGTGATTATGTCATTAGCGGTGGTGAGCTGGCGGCTTTGGTAGTGATTGATGCGATTACCCGTTTGTTACCGGGTGTTCTCGGCCATGAAGAATCGGCACAACAAGATTCTCATATCAATGGACTGTTGGATTACCCGCATTTTACCCGGCCTGAGCAACTTGAAGGCTGTTCAGTACCTGACGTGCTGTTGAGCGGTCATCATGCTGATATTAATAGCTGGCGTATGAAGCAGGCACTCGGTAGAACGTGGCAAAGACGGCCTGATTTATTAAAGAATATGAATTTAAGTGCAGAACAGAATGATCTGCTGCAACAATTTAAAAGTGAAGTTGAATAGGGTGTGGTGATGAGCAATATTATTGAAGTATTGGAAAGAGAGCAACTAAGACAGATTCCTGAATTTAATCCAGGTGATACTGTTGTGGTTCAAGTTAAAGTTAAAGAAGGCGAGCGTGAAAGAATTCAGGCTTTTGAAGGCATCGTGATTGCAAAACGTAATCGTGGATTAAATTCTGCTTTCACTGTTAGAAAGATTTCACATGGCACCGGTGTTGAACGTGTTTTCCAGACTCACAGCCCTTTGATCAGTGAGATTACTGTCAAACGTCGTGGTGATGTCCGTCGTGCTAAATTGTATTATTTACGTGATCTAACTGGTAAAGCGGCTCGTATTAAAGAAAAACTTTAAGTCTTTTTTGTTATACGGTCGAAAAAGGCAGCTTATAGCTGCCTTTTTTTATGCTTGACGCTGTCTTCAGAACACACGTTAATACGTGATCTATAAAAACATAATTCTATTTATCCTTTAAACAATGACCAAACAAGAAAAATCTTTAACAATGACAGTCCTGATGACACCGGATATGGCAAATTTTTCGGGTAATGTGCATGGCGGCTCTTTATTAAAATTGTTGGATCAAGTGGCTTATGCGTGTGCGGCAAAATATTGTAAAAGTTATGTAGTCACTGCCGCATTAGATCAGGTTTTCTTTAAGCAACAAGTCAATGTCGGTGAGTTAGTGACATTTTTTGCCCGTGTTAATCACGTGGGGCGCTCCTCAATGGAAGTCGAGGTTAAAGTGGTTGCAGAACATTTAAGGACGCATGAAAAAAGACACACGACTTCATGTTTCTTTACCATGGTAGCTATTGATGAACAAGGTAAATCGTTTGAAGTCCCTCGCTTACTATTAGAAACGGAAGCGGAAAAAAAGCATTATGAGGCGGCTGAAATGAGACGCGCCATGCGTCAGGAAAGTTTAGAAAAAAGTCGCGCACTTTATGATGAGATATGTGAGGATGAGTTTTAAGTGGCGCTACCCGATAACTTTGAACAACTGCCTTTAAAGGATTTTGCAGAGAAGGCGTATCTGGATTATTCCATGTACGTTATTCTTGACCGCGCCTTACCGCATATTGCCGATGGTTTAAAGCCCGTACAACGGCGCATTGTGTATGCAATGTCAGAGCTGGGGTTAACGGCGACTGCAAAGTATAAAAAATCTGCGCGTACCGTAGGGGATGTATTGGGTAAATATCATCCGCATGGTGATTCGGCCTGTTATGAAGCCATGGTGCTGATGGCACAAAACTTTTCCTATCGGTATCCATTAGTAGATGGTCAGGGTAACTGGGGTTCGCCTGATGATCCCAAGTCTTTTGCAGCCATGCGTTATACGGAATCTCGGTTAACTGCTTATGCCAATTCGTTGTTAAGCGAGTTAGGGCAGGGCACTGTTGAATGGTCGGATAATTTTGATGCGACTTTAAAAGAGCCGGTATTACTGTCAGCCAGATTGCCCAATATTCTGCTCAATGGCACAATGGGGATTGCCGTAGGGATGGCAACGGATATCCCCCCGCATAATCTGCGTGAAGTAGCAGCGGCTTGTATTCAATTATTAGATGAACCTGATAGTACTTTGGAAACACTATTTAAGTTTATCAAAGGCCCTGATTATCCAACCGAGGCAGAAATTATTACTTCTGCCGAAGAGATACAAAAGATGTATCTGACAGGGGGCGGTTCGATAAAAATGCGTGCTATTTATGAGCAGGAAGAAGGCGTTATTGTCATAACCGCCTTGCCTCATCAAGTATCGGGCGCAAAGTTGATGGAGCAAATAGCCGCGCAGATGCTGGCGAAAAAATTACCAATGATCGAAGATCTTAGGGATGAGTCAGATCATGAAAATCCTACCCGCTTATTAATCATTCCTAAATCCAAGCGTATTGATGTCGATGCGGTTATGTCGCATTTGTTTACCACGACGGATTTAGAAAAAAGCTATCGTGTCAATATGAACATGATAGGCTTGGATGGCAGGCCAAAGGTGAAAGGTCTAAGAGATATTCTGGTTGAATGGCTGAGTTTTAGAACTGAAACAGTAAGAAGACGTCTTCAATATCGATTAGATAAGGTGTTAGCAAGACTACATATTCTGGATGGCTTATTAATAGCGTATCTGAATATTGATGAAGTGATTGCCATTATTCGTCATGAAGACTATCCTAAGTCTGTTTTAATGCAGCGTTTCGGCTTAACGGATAGCCAGGCCGAGGCGATATTAGAGTTAAAGTTGCGACACCTTGCCAAGCTTGAAGAGATGAAAATTCGGGGCGAACAAGATGCGTTAGAAAAAGAACGGGCTTCGTTGGAAAAGACGTTGGCTTCAAAGCTGTTATTAAATCGTTTAATTCGAAAAGAGATTGAACGCGATGCCGAGTTATATGGTGATGAGCGTCGTTCACCTATTGTTTCAAGAGAGGCGGCTGTTGCCTTAGAAACCAATGCTTTAATTAGTAACGAGCCGTTAACGATTATCCTGTCCCAGAAAGGTTGGATAAGAGCTGCTAAAGGCCATGATATTGAGGTAGAAAGCTTAAATTATCGGTCGGGTGATAGTTTTCTGGATGCAGTAAAAGGGCGCTCAACGCAGTCGATTTATTTGTTGGACCCAACTGGGCGAGCTTACAGTACTTCATCGCATGATTTGCCCTCAGCACGTACTCAGGGCGAGCCTTTAACAGGACGGTTAAATCCTCCGTCCGGTGCATTATTTACACATTTATTAACGGGTAACCCTGCGGATTGGTATGTGTTAGCCAGTCATTATGGGTATGGTTTTAGGATTCAGTTAAAAGACTTAGCCAGTAAAAATAAAGCCGGTAAATTACTTATTACGTTACCTGATGGGGCTAAAGTTTTAAAACCGGTGCCTGTTCAAGACGAGTCGGAGTTATTGGCGGTTGTTACTCTGCAAGGTCGATTACTGATTTTTCCTGTGGCGGATCTACCGGCATTAGCGCGAGGTAAAGGTAATAAGCTGATACAAATCCCTCTATCAGATTTACAGTCGGAAAAAGATTATGTCATTTCAGTCTTATCCATACCCACGAACACTACGTTAAAAGTGCTTTCGGGTAAGCGCTTTTTGCTATTGAAAACAGCTGATATAGCGCATTACACGAGTACTCGTGCTAAACGGGGCGTTGCTTTGCCTAGAGGTTTTCAACGTGTTGACGGCTTGGAATGTGAGTTATAAATATGAGTAGCGTAACCCCCTTCAATTCATGACAGACATTATCAGCCCAGGCGGTATTTCATCCACCTTTAATAACAGACTTAATGGGTAAAGCACTCGCTTGCTTTAAAAGTGCGGCTGAAGTTGACGCTTTTATTCGTGCGGAGCGTGATGCGTGGGACGATTAAGGCAAGCTTTAGCAGGTCGGAAAATTTATTTAGGCGCTAATATTATTACCTCTGTCCGGTAACGATAAACCCTGATATTATCAGACCAATAATCAGCCGGTAGACCTGCTTTTTGTTTTAAATGTCGAAGGAATGTTTTGGGGTCTGGTAATTGCTCCCATACCGAAGGTAAAAAAGTGCCACGATGATAAGTTTCTTCCAAAATTAAACCGTCAACAGCCGGTTGAAGCTGATTGATTAAGTCCTGTTCTGAGGTAAAGAGTAATCGTTCTGGAACGGTAAGTAGGGACAAATGAATCTCGATATCCTTAAATTCATCTCTTGAAAGAGGAGGAAACCGAGGATCTCTAAAGGCGGCTGAAAAGGCATTTTCTGCAATATCTTTGACCAGTGGTCTGACAGCTTCTAACATGCCAATACAGCCTCGTAATTGATGATTCTTCTCTAAAGTAACAAAGCTGGCGCGATGTTCAGTTAATTCCTCAGGAAAATCAGCTAACTCGATGCTTAAGGGTCGGCCGGTCGTTAAACCATTGTCTATAGAATGCTTTGCTATCGCCATTAAACGTTGTTGATTAATCTCATTCAATGACATAAGCACCATACCCTACCACTCTGCTTTTATCGCCAGCCGTATCCCCTGAATTACGTAGATCGATGGTCTTAATGCTTAGGCTATTTTCTCTGGCGTACTTTAACAGACCACTTACAGGCACTTTGCCGCAGGCTGATCCGGGTTCAAGTTGTTCATATTGCAAATGTTCTATGATGTCACTGGTTGCTTTATCCTGTTGTCTTGCCGTCGCATAGTCATGATAGTGGCTTAAGTCTGAACTGATCACAATGAGGGTTTCATCACCCCCCCATAAGGCTTCAAGCACTTGACTGACTTCTTCAGGGGAGGCATCGCCCGCAACGATGGGTATAATTTTAAAGTCAGATAGCATGTCCTGAAGAAAAGGTAACTGGACTTCTAAACTATGTTCATAAATATGGGCTTCTTCAAGGTAATCAACAAAAGGTAAGTCTGATACGGTTTTTAGAGCCTCTTGATCAAGGCGTACCGAACCTAAGGGAGTTATAAATGAAAGCGCTTTACTTAACGCAAGCCCTTTAAAAGCAACCCGATGAGAAGGGCCTATCATGACAACACGAGTAATGCGGTCGCGTGCGGCCTTGAGTCGGCTATAGACACTGGCGGCAATAGAGCCTGAATAAATATAGCCCGCATGGGGGGCAATAATCGCTTTCGGTACGTGCGTAACAGGTTCATAATCAGCCAGAAAGTGACTCAGTATTTCATGAAGCTGTCCTGGATCTGATGGATAAAAAGTACCTGCTACTGCGGGTTGTCTGTTCATGATAAAAGCTCCCAGGTCGTAGAAAAACGTATTTAAACCGTTGTAACTCAATAGACTGCATTCTACTCTAATTGCTTGGCCACATACAAAAGACCTCAACAGTAAAGGGTGAGATGATTTAGCAAGACTTTCAGGAGCATAAAATGACTACTTTTATTACCCATGATACGGTTAAAACCCGCTACTGGCATGACTTAGGGGAGGGTCGTGTTCAGTGTGATCTCTGTCCACGCTTTTGTACGCTTCATAAAGATCAGCGCGGCTTGTGCTTTGTCAGACAAAATCTGGATAATGAAGTAGTTATGACGAGTTATGGTCGTTCCAGCGGATTTGCGATTGATCCGATTGAAAAAAAGCCCCTGAACCATTTTTTACCCGGTACACCGGTACTCTCCTTTGGAACGGCGGGTTGTAATCTGGCCTGTAAGTTTTGTCAGAACTGGGATATCAGTAAATCACGAGAAATGGATACCTTAATGAGCAAGGCTTCGCCTGAGGCTATTGCCCTAGCCGCACAGCAATATGGCTGTGATAGCGTTGCCTATACTTACAATGATCCGGTCATTTTTCATGAATATGCCATTGATACCGCACAAGCCTGTAGAAGTTTGGGTATTAAATCTGTCGCGGTTTCGGCGGGTTATGTCTGTGCAGAACCCAGAGCTGAGTTTTATCAATGGATGGATGCCGCTAATATTGATTTAAAAGCCTTTACTGAACGGTTTTATCATCAAATTACTGGCTCACATCTTGAAGCTGTCTTGGAAACCCTGAAATATATCAAACATGAAACAGCAACCTGGCTAGAATTAACAACACTCCTTATTCTCGGTGAGAATGACTCAGCAACTGAACTTGAAGCATTGACCCAATGGGTGGTCGAGAATCTGGGGCCTGATGTGCCGATGCATTTTTCCGCTTTTCATCCCGACTGGAAGATGCGAGATAAGCCGCGTACTCCCATTGAATCATTATTAATGGCCAGACAAATTGCCTTAAAAAATGGTGTACATCACGCTTATATTGGTAATGCTCATAATAAAGCCGCAGACAGTACTTATTGCCATCACTGCCATAACTTGTTGATAGGTCGGGACTGGTATCAATTGTCTGAATGGAATCTGGATGATAAAGGGTGTTGTCGTTTTTGTGGTACTGCCTGTGCCGGTGTATTTAGACCAGAGTCCGGGAATTGGGGGGCAAGATCTCAAAGAATACGGGTTGTTTAGCCCTGCTGTCATTAAGTTAAGCGCAATGGAGCGCAATTAGTAATCGAAAATGGTTTAAAACCTGGAGGGCAATAGCTTCAGCTATTGCCCAGTAAAAGTTACCTTACTCAAAACACAGAATAGAATGGCGCAAACAAAGACATTCATAACTTAATTATGGATGTCTTTTTCTTACTTTCTAATCCCATGAAAACTGATTTGATCCTCTTTTCTTTTGGTCGGCGTTGATATAACTAGCGATAGCGGCTACGGCGAAAATGGTCGATGAAATGATAAACTCTCCCGAAATAAAGCCTATTAAGCCTGTTACAAAGAGTACAGCGATTAAAATGTCTTTCGTTACGGTGCTCATGAGTTAATCCTCATTAAGTTGAACAAGTCTTCATACTGCAAGTTAACTATAGTGGAGATACTAAATGTTGACAATGTGGCTAGGTATTTATGCATTGTTTCTTTATTAGATACATTAAATTAATAGATTTTTAATGGTATTCGTTTACAATGAACCGTTTTTTGTCTATCTTTAAACATGCTTAACATCATGTGGTTTATTCAGCGGTTATTGATGGGTTAAGAAGGTGTTATGCCGTTGGTGTATTTATGAAAAATTGTTTAATGCTATTGTTACTCATTTTTTTAGCTTCTTGTACCACGCTTCCTCCTAGAAATGGCGACAACCTGTGTGCTACTTTTAAAGAAAATGAGGATTGGTACGAAGAGGCTAAAGAGTCTTCCGAAAAATGGGGCGTGCCTATTAATGTACAAATGGCTATTATGCATCAAGAGTCGCACTTTGTAGCGGATGCAAGGCCGCCTCGTACTTGGTTACTCGGCTTTATTCCCTGGTTTAGACCAACGAGTGCTTATGGCTATGCACAGGCTTTGGATGGTACGTGGGATCTTTATCTGGATGATGCCGGGAGTTGGTGGGCGGATCGTGATGATTTTTCTGACGCAGTTGACTTTATCGGTTGGTATAGCCACATCAGTCACGCCAAATTGGGAATATCCAAGTCGGATGCAAAAAATCTTTATCTTGCTTATCATGAAGGGCAGGGGGGATATCAGCGTAAGACGTATTTAAGCAAGCCCTCATTAAAGCGAGTGGCTGATAAAGTAGCTAATAAAGCCAGAGAATTTCAAAGGCAATTAAGCACGTGTGAAATCAATTAAAAATATAAGACGTTTTTTGTTAAAATATGACTTTCTTCGTTACTAAAAGGCAAATTCGTGAGAAAAATTCAAATTCAGGTTATTTCAATTATCACCGTTTTTATTATAGGGGTCACTATGTTTTCAATGGCAAATGCTACTTCACCAGAAGAGAATAAAGCTGCAGGTGTTGCTTTCTTAGCAGAAAATGCTAAAAAACCGAATATTGTAACGACAGACACGGGTTTGCAATATGAGATTTTAACCAAAGGAACAGGTACTGTTTCACCTAAGGCAACTGATAACGTAACCGTACACTATAAAGGTACAACGATTGATGGAACTGAGTTTGATAGTTCATATGGTCGCGGTTCGCCGACGTCATTTCCTTTAAATCGCGTGATTCCTGGTTGGACTCAGGGCGTGCAATTAATGACTGAAGGCGCAAAGTATCGTTTTTTTATTCCTTCAGAACTCGCTTATGGTGAGCATGGCGCTGGCGGCGTTATTGCTCCCAATGCAACGTTAATCTTTGAAGTTGAGTTAATCAAAATTCAGTAATTACGCTTCACAAAGGCGTAAGACTTCAGGCAATTAGTCTGGGTCTTACGCCTTTTTTATTTAAAACCACACCTCACACTATGCCCACTTATCAATTATTTGCCACAACGCCTAAGGCGATGGAAACCATTCTCACCGACGAACTTAAGTCGCTGGGTATTAATGATATCAAGGCGACCATGGCAGGTGTGGCTTTTCAGGGTGATCTTGAAACCGCTTACCGTGCCTGTTTATGGTCAAGAACGGCCAATCGAATTTTATTGGTATTAAGTTCTTTTACTGTTAAAACGCAAGACGATCTTTACAAAGGTGTGCAACAAATCAATTGGTTTGAGCATATTAATCCTGAAGATACCTTTGCAGTGTCGTTTAGTGCAAAAAATTCTGAAGCGATTAACAATACCCATTTTGGCGCTTTAAAAGTAAAAGATGCGATTGTAGATCAGATGCGTGAGAGGTTTCAAAAGCGTCCCAGTATTGATACCGAACAACCGAATATTCGCATTAATGTTTATCTGCAAGGTGAGCAAGCCCAACTGAGTCTGGATCTTTCGGGTGAGAGTTTGCATCGTCGTGGTTATCGTGATGTAAACATTAAAGCCCCAATGAAAGAAAATCTGGCAGCAGCGATGTTGTTACGGTGTGGTTGGCCTGAAATGGCTAAACAGAAGGCGTCTCTCATTGATCCTATGTGTGGATCAGGCACCTTATTACTTGAAGCCGCAATGATAGCGGCAGATTATGCCCCCGGTTTATTACGTGAGTACTATGGCTTTACGGGCTGGAAAAAACACGATGCTGAATGCTGGAAGAAGCTGCGTATGGAAGCGTTACAGCGTCGCAAAGTCGGTTTAGAAAAGTTGCCTATTATTGTCGGTTTTGATCAAGATCGTCATACCGTTAATACAGCATTGCAACATATTGCTAATGCGGGCTTACAAAACAAGATTCATGTTGAGCGTCGGGATATTGAAGAAGCCAAGCCCGCCGATAGTTGGCCGCTTGGTTTGTTAATCTGCAATCCGCCTTATGGTGAACGTTTAGGTGATGAAGATGAAACCGCAGAGTTATATGTCAAGTTTGGTAACACCTTAAAGACTCGGTTCGTCGGTTGGAAAGCTGCGATGATTATCAGTAATCCTGAACTGGGTTTTCGCTTGGGTATACGCTCACAGAAACCCATTACTTTATTTAATGGAGCGCTTGAGTGTAAGTTATTGCGCTTTAACATTGAAGAGAATAACTTTTTTATTCCTAAAGCCAGAAATCAGGAAGAACGTATTGCCCAGGTTATGGCCATTACTACAACTCCACAACCTGCATTAAGCCCTGTTGCCGATTTAGAGCATGATTCGACTCATGACGAGGTTAAGATTAGCCCTCATCATGAGAGTGCAGTTGGGGCAGTTGATTTTGCTAATAGACTAAAGAAAAATATCAAGAAGTTATCGAAATGGGCAAAGCAACATCAGGTCACTTGCTATCGGGTTTATGATGCTGATTTACCGGATTATTCAGCGGCTGTGGATATTTATCAGGGTGAAGAAACCTGGGTTAATGTTCAGGAATATGAGCCGCCTAAAACGATTGATCAACATAAAGCAGATCAACGTTTAGCCGGTTTACTGGCAGAAATTCCAAACGTTTTGGGCGTTAACCGTGAGCAGGTTTTCTTAAAAATTCGTCGAAAACAAAGAAGCACCGATCAATATGAGAAACATGATAATCAGGGTCGGTTTCATGTTATTGAAGAAGGCGGCTGTAAGTTATTAGTTAACTTTGAAGATTATCTGGATACGGGGCTGTTTCTCGATCATCGACCTATCCGCTTACAGCTTCAAAAAGAAGCTAAAGATAAGCGCTTTTTAAATCTGTTTGCTTATACAGGCAGTGCAACGGTTCATGCGGCTGTGGGAGGCGCTAAATCGACTACGACCGTGGATATGTCGAATACCTATCTGCAATGGGCTAAGAATAATATGGCGTTAAACACTCATTCGGGTGAGCATACGTTTATTCAGGCTGATTGTCTGGAATGGTTGGCTAATCAAGCGAGTCAAGCCGATAGTCAGCATTATGATTTGATCTTTCTTGATCCGCCGACATTTTCTAATTCAAAGCG
>QVQE01000108.1 GCA_003584865.1 Methylococcales bacterium | reverse complement strand
CCTCGCTTTTTCGAACAATGGCGCATCCCGCAATTGCTTTGCTATCTCTTGAATTGCCTTGAGCCAACGGTCTGCTTTATAAGCGGTATCTGTCTTTGACGCTCTTATCCAAAGCTCATCAATCAGGGTTCGAAGAGTCGCTTCTGGTAAATATTCGCCAGCACGATTAAACAAGTTATCTCGAAGATCATAGTCATTCTCTTCATTAAGCTTAATCAACCGATCAGCGATGAACTGTTTATTATTACATTGACTCGCAAACGAAACGAAAAGGTCAGTTGCCGAAGAAAGAAATAGATCGGTTGCTGATCCACCTGAATCGTCACAACGATGAACAATGACTTTATCTATTTCGAAAAACTGGGCGAGCAAGTCAACACCTGAACAAGGGTCCTTTACGCCCCTTTCCAAATCATTTAACAGTTGCTGTAACTCAAATGCAAAATCATTTAAATCGTGCCAGGATACAAAGTCTTCACACTGTTTAATATCCGCCAACTTGGCTTTATAACGCTCAATGTTTTCATCCGATGTTGCTAATAATCCCTCGATGACTTCTGCGGCAGCCGGATACCTATCAGATAACTCCAATAGTGCATCCGCTAATTGTTCAGGGCCAAGTTTAATTAGTTGAGTACGTATAGAGTCAGTCATAGGTGAGGATTTTGATTAATAATGAGCATAAACTTTCGCGGATTCAACTCCAATGCACCTGAAGCCAGACAGTAATAACCAATAACTCTTTTACCTTCGAGTACAACGTAGGTACGAGAGGCACCACTGAGCTGATTTTGGTAGGCCCGTTTCTTGAGCCAATCATTAAGGCTATCAACATTACAGGAAAAGTCATCAAGCTGATGATCCTTAGTTAATAAAATGGGACAAGAAAGCACTATTTATCCCAGGGTTTTGCAGCCGCCATCAGTCTTTCAAATCCATCACCTTTAGGCGGTTGATCAAGAACTTTAATAAAATGGTCATAGGTTGTCTGATCGACACGCACGAGTGCTTGATCAAGTAAGGATTCTTCCGCTGCACGTCGAGCGGCATCAATCATAAAATCAGAGCGGGTTTTACCCTGAATTTTTGCAGCTCTGTCAATTAGATCTCGGATATCATGACGAACACGCAGGTTAACCGCATGAGTTTGTGTATCAGTTGTTTGGCTGTAAGACATAATCGACCTCTCATTTATTCTAAGTAAAACATAGCATAAAGTGAATCCCATTTTCCAGACAGATAATATATTAACTACAAAATCACCATTAAGACCATACTCATCTAAAAGTCTAGAAAATTGCTCTGGCCTATCCCTAAGATGGTTTGGAATAATATGGTCGACGTCAAGGTCAGCAAACGTAACTAATTCTGTACAATAAACGCATCGACACTCGTGAGCACGCCAAATGGAAGCTCTTTTTGACGTTGGGAATTTTTTTCTCGCCATGTAACCTACCTGATGAAGCAGCGTGATAGAAGGTCAGAAAAATGCCGATCTTTTAAGCATCTACGTAATGTTTGTTAATGTCACGTTGAGTTATTATCCAACTCTGATTAAAACTACGGATTGTCATTGGTTCTCCAACATTTTTGTAATGGGTCGTACTCATTCAATTACTACTGAATACCTCGAACCAGAAAAGACAATTGGTTTTATCCCTTTTCATGTATCCGAAGCTCCAATGTATACATGCTTTACTCTATTGCATGTATCCGATGCTCCAAAAACGATTAGTTTTACTCCATTGCATATATCCGAAGCTCCAATGCATATATGCTTAATTCCATTGCATGTATCCGATGCTCCAAAAACGATTAGTTTTACTCCATTGCATACATCCGAAGCTCCAATGCATGTATGCTTTACTCCATTTCATGTATCCGAAACTCTATATGCAATTGACTTTACTGTACTTAATTTTACTTCTATCGAAATGTAGAATACAAAAGCCAATAATCACTACCACTAACCGCTTGATATTAAGTCCCTAACACATTTTTTTTATTCCTGATGCCATTCTTAATTGCTTATACAGCAAATCCCATAGCCTTTATGGTATAGTCAATTTACTTTACCACCTTTTCATTGAGGGCTTCTCTCATTCAAAATTTAATTATGGCGTATGCAGACTATAGCGGTTTCATATGAAATACTTAGGTCTACGCAATTAAAATTTCTTACTATTAACAGCTAAATAGTAAACTGTCACCTTTATGGCTAGGTTATCATTTTAGTGTAATTGTTGTGGTTCGTTTCTTTAAGCTCTAGTTTTCTGCACAACGTCCATTATCAAACAACCTATTACATCCAATGATTACTTTATGGCGGCTAAAATTAAATACTTAGAAGTACTTTTTTTAGCTATACCTTCAATTTTTTCCAAACAATTACGGAACTAGAATGACCTCACATAAAGAAACAATAACAATTGATCTAGTGACCAGCACAAGCGATAAAGTTCAGTTCGATGAGGATCAACTTATTCAAAAAGTAGCATTCGACACTATCTTAACTCGAATCACTGAAGAAATTCGTGCCGCGAAAGATTCTGAGAATAACAGTCGAGGCATGGTCTATTTTATCGATGGTACACGTGGGGCAGGTAAAAGCACCTTTCTTCGATATGTAACTAAAGAATTGACACCAAAAGATCAAAAGGATACCAAATTAAAGGATACCAAATTAAAGGATATCAAATTAGAGCTTCTCATAGAGTTAGACCCTACAAAAATTGAAACGGGTGAACATGTTTTTGTTTCCTTACTCTACAAGCTTAATGCCTTAATAGAAAAACAACGAAATTGCCATTGCTCAACTGCCGACGATTTTAAGTACGAAGCCTATCGTAAACAATTCAAAAAACTGGCCGGTGGTCTTCAATTGCTAGATGAAAGAACAAACCCTCTTCAAGAAATAGATAGTGAAGCCTTTCTTGATTGGGGGTTGGAACGAGTAGAGAGTGGCATAGCGTTCGCAGATGAGTTCAAATCACTCATAAAAGACATTTGTGTGTTACTCAATAAAGATGCCTTAGTCATCAGTATTGACGATGCCGACACGAATTTTTCAAAGGGCAAGCAGATACTTGAAATGATTCGTCGCTACCTAGATAGTCCACATTTACTCATATTAATAACAGGCGATTTGCAATTATATTCCCATTTGGTTCGTGATTTTTATTATGAAAGTCTGGGAGCAAACATTTTTAAACGCGACAAGCACCGCAAAGAAGAACAAATAAAATTAATCGATCATCTTGAAACTCAGTACCTAAATAAGTTGTTTCCTTTACATCATCGCACCCACTTGACCTCCTTATGGGATTTAAGACTCAAAACTGATTATTCAGTGAAATTTGAATATGGACAGGAACCACTTGATGTTATCATTGAAAGACTTCTTAAACAAGGGATGTACATTAAGAGTGATAGAGAAAGAGATTTAAATTTATACAAAGAGTTTCTCCTCAAGCAATCCCTAAGATCAATTATTCAATTACTTCAATTCTGTACTCAGGGTATGGAAGAATCTGCTGAGACTAAAACTAAAACTAAGACTAAGACTAAGATTTTTACTCCAAAACGAGTTGCCGAGGGCTTTCGTGCTGTGTTTCGCGGTAGTTTACATACTCATCAAGTTGATGTTAATACACTTAGCTCTGGAGATATCAATACGCTTAACGATGCTGTGTTCAGGGTAGTTCTTGAAGATGGTGAGTTTGATACCGGTTGTTATTTAAGACCGCAGCCCAGTAAAAAATCTCTACGTAATTGCTTTGTCGCTCTAGCTGCAGAAGTTGCCCGCCATTGTGAAAAACGCCCCGATTATGCAATCGACTATATTTTACAAGGATTAGGTAGCATCACCCTCTATGATCTGATTTCTGAAACTTCTTGGACCAAACTCACCGATGAACAAAAACAGCAACAATTTCGAAGCTATTTCAGCATTGGGCGTAATGAAAATTCCCTGAATTGGGCGCGTCATGCGAGCGCTGTATTAGCAGGTAATGATGCAGTCAGTAGTGGCGTTATTCGTATTCCTCCGTTTATTCGTATTGGAAATTCTAATACTGTAGATGATGTCCCAGTATTTTTTCTAAGTAGAGTGAATATTACTGATGGAAATAATACAAAAACATATGCCTCAATTTTCAACATTTTAGGAATTGTAGTGCAATTTTTATCGCTTACCGAAAGCAGTAGCCAAAAGAAAGATAGTGTTCTAAGTGAATTGGTGCACTACTCCATTCCATTAACTGTTTCCGAACCACCGTGGAAAGAAGATACCAAAGAAGAAGAAAAAGAAAATGAGCAATCTTGGGATCAAAGCAGTATTAAAAGTTATCAGTTTGATTCGTTAGCGAATAAAATTATTGAATGGCTTGCTTTTACTAAAGATCTCAACAACCACATAAAACCCTCTGCTGTTTTTCTTGGTAAAGTATGGACTCGACTTTATTTTAGTTTATTAAATGCGTCAATTCACATTCAAACAAAACATGTGGGCATTGCAAGCATAATGGAGTTATATGCCCTATGCGTAATCAATGCATTCTTGGTTGAAGAGTCTTCTTACCATTATACAAACACAGATTCGCAACCATTTGATAGCACTAATCCAATAAATATAGACGACAATACTCTCATCAGTAAACTCAACTCAATAAATAAATTCAAGATTGAACAATTCCCACTTACTAGCATCATTATGACTTGTCCTCTTATCCTTGGTTTAATACATGATAATAAAGCTATTCAATTGCTGTCTAAAATAAGTGATCATAAGTTTGATCAAAACTTAGGGTGTAACATTAAAATATTTTCTAATCTGGATGCTTATGAAAACAGATATTTTCTAAAAAAACAAAACAATCGAATAATTACTAAAAAGAAATTCAACAGTAATGATTGAGCCTTCGACTACAACCTCAATCCCTCCTTTTCTACTTGCCAATAGTCATTTATTGGATTTATTGATAGGGCACCCGTTCCGTAAAGAAATTTCAAAAGTAGAAATGGAGGAAGCAATTTATTTAGCATATCATCCTTGGCAATCTAGGCATCCTGATCATATTTTCCGATCTCGATGGCGCTTACTTTGTGACCAATACAATGCTAAACCTGGGCAGTGGGTTGCCCCCACTCTTAATGCTTTAGTAAAAGGATATCTGAAATTCCAACATGGAAATCTACATGCTGTAATGAATACTTTCGGAGATTGGCAATCAATGCTCAGTCGTATTTCAAGCATGCCAATACAAGCATCAGCTTATGCCCATAGTGATGAAACTAATTGCTTTGGCGATTTAAAACCACCCAATAATCAAGGGCTTTGCCCCTTAATTTATCCATTTGATCCGGCGGTAGAAGATTACATTACTCGCGAAGGATTACATGAAACTCATTTGCACCTTAATGGAAGCACACACGCTGAATGGCTTTGGCAATGGGCATTACTGAACCCGCGTGCAGAACAACTAAATTTTTCGAATCAATATAAAAAAGACACAAGCGTTCGTGAGTTATTTCACAGTATCAATCTATTACTAAATCCAACACTGCTTTATGAACATTTACGTCTTGCAAGTCATTTAAGAAGTTGGTTAATTGCTATTACTGATGGTAGAGCCGAGTCTTTTTATAAAAAATCTGACAATTCAGCACCCAATAACGCCCAGCAGTTACTTTCCCAAGGTTCACCTTTCTGTAATGACCGACGATTTAATGATTTAGAAAACCAAGCCATCCCTGCAGAAATGGCTTGGTTAGTAAAATTACTTCGTGATCTAACCGAAGTTCCTAACCCATTAGCTGACCGACTTTTACATCTTTATCTCTTAATTCAGAATCAATATTTACAACTAAGTGTACAGAGACAAGATATGTACGGTTTTGATCAGTTCCAAAAATACACTAAGACAGATATTCGGACATCTGCGGAAAAGATGTATCGATATCGCTTCAGACAAATGGGAGGGGCGGTAAAAGAACGAAGTCGCGCAGGTTGGGTTGAAGGTCGCTTTGCCCCAAAAAATAATGTTATAAGCAATAGTGAATTACTTAAAGGTATTTTGGGTGATTATCTACGTTACTTACAAATAGAAAATACAACCTCTAGATACAGTCACGATTTATCAGATATCCTCTCTGCTTTAGAGAATAAACGGTCTCAACAAAATGCCCAGGATTCTCGGTCACGTTTAAAGCTAACGCTAGTTGCGCACTTTATCAAGCAACCTTGCAGCGAAAACAATAAAAAAGATAGCTATCGACATTCCAATTTACGACAAACTCTGAAAATACAAACCGATGCACTATGCCAAACATTGAAACGTTGGCCAAAGCTTCGTCATTGGGTGTGTGGCATTGATGCCGCCGCAAATGAATTACATACCCCACCAGAAGTGTTTGCCCCATTTTTTCGAGTATGCCATCGACAAGGCCTGACTCATAAAACCTATCATGTAGGTGAAGACTTTACGCATCTTATTAGCGGAATCAGACATGTGGCTGATGCACTGGAATTATTAGATATTAAAGATGGCGATCGTATAGGACACGGTACGGCCCTTGGCATTGATCCTAAATTATGGCTAACTACTATGCCAAGTAAATTAGTAGTTCACCAAGGGGAGTGGATGCTGGATCTACTAGGGGCTTGGCGTTATCTTCGTCATTGTCCTCATAGTCAATTTGCTACCCAAAAATTAGTTAGTGAAATATCTCGATTAGCGACTATTATTTTTGCAAAAGCTATTAGTTGTGAAACCCTTGATTTGCTAATGCAAAATAAAGGCTTATTACCAAAATTTGTTTTTGCATCTATCGATCAAGGCACTGCTTGGCATTGGCAATCGGCATCACTGAATGATGCATGGCGAGAAGAAGCTAGGCTTGTTGATTCAGCTAAAAAGAAGGGTGCCGATTTAAAATTATTAGCTGACTGGTGGAGAGATCGCAAACTTTGGCAACGAAGTGAGGAACAGATTGAAGTTGATGCAAATTACCTTGATGAAGAAACCCTCATTCGGCTCCAACAATGTGCCATGAGGGATGTAAAAGAACGTAGAGTGATTATCGAAACATTACCTACCAGTAATGTGCGAATTAGCCAATACCAACACCATCGTGAACATCACTCATTACGTTGGATGAAAGCACCTAACTACACCAAAGAAAATGACCCAGATATTATGGTATCAATGGGATCAGATGACCCAGGTATCTTTTCAAACGATCTAAGTACAGAATTTTATCAACTTTATGCGGTGTTACGTGAGAATGGTTCAACTGATATGGACGCCTTAAGTCTCCTCGCTACTATTAACGAACGAGGAAGACAATATAGATTCCATAAATACCCGATTTAAGATATTTAATGTGTATTCAGGAAGTTCCCCTCCCCCATTACCAGTGACACGGTAATTTTTTATAGTTTTTTATATTAGCCATATTTATAATTCAAATAACTAGCCAGTACTTTTCTTATTTCATCTCTTTTAAGTATCAGTTGCTCAAGATGACTCTTGGTCACGATGAATTCTTTTTGTTCATTATCGGGTGAGAAGGTCTTGCTTAAATCCCACCAGGCTTTGTAGGTTGATCTAAACTCATCCATGATCGCGAAGGCAGTGGCATCTTTTTTCTTGATAAAATCAAGCAACTCACTTTCGGTTAAATTTTCTTCACAACCACCTACCCTTTTCCCAACTATTTTAGGGGTTTCGTCGTATACACTTCGAAATTCATCTTCTGTCATACCCAGGTACATAAAAAAAGCCTATGTTAAAAGTTAGGTGGTGTTATTAGCTCAGATTATGACATCAAAAAGGAATATCATCATCATAAGGCACATCAAAGCTATCATGAACCGGGGGTGATTGCCTTGCAGGTGCTTGTTCTCTACCACTGGGTTGCTGATAGTTTTGTTGGGGCTGACTGGCTTCATTTCGTTTGCCGATTAAATCGATAATCGTGGCATTAAGCTCCAGGCTGGTTTTAGTCGTACCGTCATTGGCTTTATATTCACTTTGACTTAATTCACCAGAAACAAAGACTTGCTGACCTTTCTTAAGGTAGTTTTGTAATTGACCTTCGGCGCGTTTGCCAAATACAACCACCCGAATCCATAAGGTTTGTTGCTTGTCACCAAAGCCGATATTGTTAGCGACTGTCACGTTAAGTATCGCGACGCCAGAGGGTGCATATCTCACTTCGGCATCTCTGCCCACAGTTCCGGTAAAGCTGAAAACATTGCTCATTTATTTATCTCACTCGTTGTGTACGTTAATAATATTATCGGTTACTTTGGTCTAAGCACCCAATGAAAACATCAGTGAACCGTAAAATCCATTTCTACCTTGCCATTCACCAGCTTTAAATTCGCTTCAAACTCTGAGCCTTTAGCGGATTTAAAACCTTTTAAAAGTCCAGTCTCGCCCTTGCTTAGTAACTTCTTGGCCATTGAGGGTGTTATATTTTTATGGGCAATGGTTTTCCAGATCGTCATCTTGCAACCATTCCGCCATTCGCTACAGCTATAGGCTTTAGGCGTTTCTACAATCTTGCCCGCACATAAAGGACAATCAGCCAGCGCCTGAATTGCAGACTGTACCGACTGATTTTGCAACTTGTTATAACCCATTTCACCCAAGGCATTCAGGGTCAATTGCCCCATAAAACTATCGTCATCGATTTTAAGTGGATAAGCCTTTAGTGTGCGCCCCAGTTGCAGCAACTGACTTGCCATATCCTGCTCAATCGTTATCCCGAACACCTGCTTCCACAGTACAAACTGACAGCCCGCTTTCCATTGACTACAGCCATAACCCTGCCGACCTTCAATAACCGGATGCTGACAACGTGGACATTCACCGTATTGGCTTTGATCATACAATGGTTTGTCCGACGCTTCTTTTAACTGCTGGGTAAACTGAATAATCTCAGCCATAAACTGCTCAGGATCATAGCTGTTATGTTCAATCTTTTTTAGTTTGGCTTCCCACTCACCCGTCATGGCCGCCGACTTTAGCCGATCATCAGCAATAATTGAGATTAAATGCCGACCGGCTTCTGTACTGAGTAACAGCTTCTTTTGACGCTGAATATACTTTCGTTTTATCAACACCTCAATAATCGAAGCGCGGGTGGCTGGTGTGCCTAAGCCTTTTTCTTTTAACGCTTCTTTAAGCGCCTCATCCTCACAGGTTTTGCCCGCTGACTCCATCATGCTTAACAGACTGGCTTCGTTATACGCCTTAGGTGCGGTGGTTTTCCCCTGATTTAATTGCGGTTGCTGCGGCCCTGTTTCACCTTCTACAAAAGACGGCAATAGCTTTACTTCATCCCCTTTAGCCGCCTGCCCGGTTTGATCATTTTTATACAGCACCTGCCAGCCCTGTTCTAAAATCACCGTGCCTGTAGTTTTAAACTTGACCGACTGCACCTGTCCCAATACCGTGGTAATCTGCTTGATACAGGGTGGATAAAACAGGGCAATAAACCGAATCGCAATCGCGTCATAGACCTTAGCCTCGTCAGGCGCTAACGTATTCGGTAAGGTCGTCGTTGGAATAATCGCATGGTGATCACTCACTTTAGCATCATTAAAATTCCGGCTGCTAAACGAAAGCTTATCCAGATCAACTGCAGCAATCTGGGTACTAAACGAGCGTTTTAACTTTTCCAGTAAGGGCTTCATACTGGGCTTCATATCATTAGTCAGGTAACGGCTATCCGTTCTGGGATAGGTCACATGCTTCTTTTCATAAAGTTGCTGAGTCAGGTTGAGTGTTTGATCGGCTGTAAAGCCATACCGGATACTCATGTCCTTTTGTAACTCGGTTAAATCATACAGCAACGGGGGATTAACCTGCTCACGTTTGCCTTTAACTGAGCTTATCTCAAATTCATGCGTTTCAATCTGCTGTAATAAGGCTTCGGCATCCGGTTTGTGTTCAAAGCGGCCTCCGACATACTGAAAATCAACCGCTCGATAAAGGGTATGCAGTTCCCAAAAGTCTTTGGGTATAAACTTGGCAATTTCAAGATCTTTTTGCACAATCAGAGCCAGCACCGGCGTTTGTACTCGCCCAATCGTCCACAAACTGCCTTGCTGACCATACTTAAGCGTATACAAGCGCGTCGCATTCAAACCCACTATCCAATCGGATTCACTGCGACATTTAGCCGCCCGATACAAACCTTCGTAGACACGACCGTCCTGTAACTGGGCAAAGCCGGTACGAATCGCCTCATCCGTTAAGGAGCTAATCCATAAGCGCTTAAAAGGCTTTTGACCACACTCCGTCCAGCTCAGAATATACCGGAAGATTAATTCACCTTCTCGCCCCGCATCGGTCGCACAGATTAATTCATCCGCTGCTAGAAACAGGCGCTTAATGGTATTTAACTGTTTTTGTGCCGATTCATCACCCCTAGCTTTCAAAGCGAATGACTCAGGGATAATGGGCAGCACATCCAACGACCAGCGCTTCCATTCGGGATGATATTCATCCGGTTCTTTTAACTCAACCAGATGCCCAAACGCCCAGGTAATCTGATAGCCATTGCCTTCAAAAAAGCCATCACGCTTGCTATTGATGTTTAAACATTTTGCAATATCACGCGCGACCGAAGGCTTTTCGGTCAGAATGACTTTCATAACGTAACCGTTTGCTTATAAATGAACTGCACCCGACAACGCTGGCCTAGTTATTAATATTGATTAGCTTTAAGCCGGGCGGTAAAGCTTCGCCAAACATTTGCTTTTCTTCTTTCTCATCCAGTTCTTTGAAGTGTTCCACCATTTCTATCCAGGATAAAGGCGCTTTGCTCAACTTTAACTTGGCAATGATCTGTTCACGCAATGCGTCATCAATATCCTGCACACGATCCCCACTCATTCGGGCAATCAAGGTGGCTGCAAAGGCGGCATGTAAATTCTTCTTCCAGTCTTCAGCAATAATCTGCTTTAACCATCGACTGACCGTTTCGGCTGGAATCACATTATGACGGCTGCCATGAAACGGTAAGCGTGCGCCAATTCGACCCACAGCCCACCAGGTCTGAGTGGGTTCACTGGACTTTTCCAGGCGCTTTAATAACCAGTCACCTAATTGAATTTTCTTGTCAACTGGCAACCTTTCCAGCACCGCGGCCAGACGCACTATGTCATCATAACCCCGACTTTTGATTTGCTTGGCAACGCCGGGTTGTCTGGCAGCAGCGGGATTCAGATACTTTGAAATATCCGCAAAGATTTGCTCTTGTGCAGCCGGTGATAAACCACCGGCAATACGGCGCCATAATGTCCACCATTCTGTCCAGTTCTGGGTTTCATTCACAAACTGGATGTTTTGTGAATAGTGTTTCCAGAGTTGCTCAACCCGCCAGTCATCCAAAGGATAACCAAAGCCTGGACGCAAACAGAACCCCACTAAACTCAACCAGACCCGCTCATGATGCTCAGAACGGCGATGATATTTAGCACTTTCTAACAAGGTGGTAAACAAGGCTCTCAGTAACGGGGTTTCCCATTCTGAACGGGCACTGCCTAATTGCTTCTCTAACTCTGCCCGAAGATTCTTAACAGCATTCGGATCAATTTGCCTGGACTTTGAGCCATAAACGGCCTGTATTCTTTCTACTGCACCCTCAAATTGAGCCGGTAAGGCGTTGGAAACACCTTGCCCAGAACTGCCTCTTTTCTTACGTATCTGAAACTCAACATTCCAACGTTGCGCACTGTTCTCTATCGCTACACATTGAATCTTAAGCGTACCGACTTCGGTTTGGGTAACCGACAGTTGTACCACCGCTTCGGCATTGGGTCGGGTTGGATCACCTTCAAAAGCGACGGCTAAAGGGGGCAAAGAATAAAAATGATCGGTTATATCCGTGATATCCCCCGGCTTGTATTCAGTATCGCCTGTGGTTGATGCCAAATGAAAACGCACCGGCACCCCTAAACGCAAAGCAAAATGACGGTCTTTTAGAATGACTTCATCACCTTCTTCACTGCCTCTAGGCAAAATACAAATACCTTGTTGTTCGGTAGAGTGTTCAGTATCCACTAACAGAAAATAACTTCTAGCCGCACCGCCACCAATCTTTAGTTTCTTGTCACGTCGCGCCATCGCATAACTGACCGCACCATAAGCGACTGAAAGTTCAGGGTGTTTATTTTCTAATAGTTTAGGAGATCGGGTACTCCAGGAGTTAAGCAGCTTTATTAAGCGCCGGGTAATCGGCTGACTTCTAAACACACCGCCATTCAATAACAGCGCATCGGGCACTCTGCCCTGACCTTTTAACGCTTCGGCTGAAGCCGTTTCATGGAGCTTTAAGAATGCGGCGATATGTTTACTGATAGCCGGTTCTGCGGCATAAGGAAGCCCAAACTCGACCACGCCACTGCGCTTTCTATCGGGTAATTCATCCAGCGAAGATAAAGGAAAAAAGCCATCCAGAGCCAGTGCTCGCACTTCATCCCGGGTTAGTTGCACCGAACGAGAGCTGCCAATCAATTTAGAGCCACCACCCAACAGGGTAACAGCCAGTTGTTCGGGTGCATCTTCTGCCAAGAGTTGTTCTTTGGCCAAACGGCATTGTTCTAATAATTGTGAGAGGTCTGCGGCAGATAGTCGCTTTCCATTATCACTCAAACGAGTTTCAACCAAATGCGCTAAAGCCAGGTCTATATTATCCCCGCCAAGCATCAAATGATCACCGACACCGATACGGGTTAATTTAGGTTCGTATTCTCCGGCTTCGACTTTAATCAGTGTTAAATCTGTTGTGCCCCCACCGACATCACAGACCAATAATAAATGCACATCGGTTAAAGCTTCTTTTAAGCCTGCCGAATTAAGCCGTAACCAGTCGTAACAAACCGCCTGAGGTTCTTCTAATAATCTTACTTCATTTAAACCTGCGATTTTAGCGGCTTCTAAAGTTAGCGAACGGGCGGCTTCATCAAAGGATGCCGGGACGGTAATCACCACATCCTGATCTTCTAGTGGGGCATCAGGAAATTTATGTCTCCAGACTGTGCGGATATGAGCCAGATAACTGGCACTGGCATCAATCGGTGACACTTTACTGACTTCTTCATGACTACCCCAAGGCAGGATGTCTGCACTGTGATCAACAGAAGGGTGTGATAACCAGCTTTTAGCACTGGTGACAAAGCGGCCTTTCGATTTAGCACCTAATAGACGAGCCGCTTCACCTATCACCACAACAGCATCAGATAACGGGGAGTCTGCGTTGTAACTGGGAAACGCTAAGTCGGCCTCAGAAAGCTCACCGGGAGCGGGATGATAACGTACCGACGGTAATAAAGGTCTGGCGGCGACCTGTCCAGGTGCAACCAGTTGTTCAATAGCTAATAAATCGATGGTTTGATTATTTTTTTCGGCGCTGGCATAGGCGACTACAGTATGAGTAGTGCCTAAATCTATACCAACGATATAGTGTTGAGATTGCTTTTTCACGATCAAGGGTTATATTTTATTATTGTTATTACCACAAAGGAGTGGTTAAGGAGATCCGTTTTATATCCGGTTAGTATAATTTTTTTTCTGAATTAAGGCGTAACTTTATTTGGTTTACGTTCATCTAATCACACACTATCCCTTTAATTTATAAAGTCTTGCTAAGTACACAGAAATTAATATTCAACAAACTGAGTAGGCAAATAAGACTTAAGCACATTTATCAGTTAAAATGGTAGTAATAATAAATAGTCCGTTGTTTAAACGGCGTTTCGTTTCTTCACACAGTATTTCCGAGGTCGTTGTATGCATAAAAAAATAATTACTTTTACTGGGGGTGCCGTCTTAGTCCTTATGCACAGCTTAATTTATGCTGCTACGGACTTGCCGCCTTCAGCTAAAGTGGATTTGGGACCCGTAGAAGAAGTCTGTTCTGAATTTACTGATCCGGCTTGGCGCAAAGAACAAACCATTGACGGTGTGTTAATACAAGAATCCAAACTCTGTAATCCTGATAATCCTGCGGATATTGCTGCTTTTGTAAAAGGCACTAATGGTATCTCGATGGATACGTTGATGTCCACCCAACTGGCCGCCGATGCCATCACCCTATCAGATGATACTGACGGGGACGGTGATCCTGATAAAGTCGTTATAAAACTCGAAGTCATTGAACTTAACGGGCATTCACCCGATATGAAAGATGTCACTACGACTTACGATATTGCCCCCGGTATACAACCTACCTTCTGGGTCTATGCCCCTAAAACCAGAGACATGTCGACCAAAAGTCTCTATGAATTAGAAGCTAATCCCTTGCTCAGAGTCCCATCGCCTGTTATCCGTGTTGAACAGGATGACGTAGTATGGATTGTGTTAGAAAACACCCATTACCTGCCCCACTCTATCCATTTGCATGGCATAGATCATCCCTATATGAATCACGCAGGTTCTGGCAATGATGGTGTGGGTCAAACCAGTAATATGGATACCATGCCCGGTGAAAGCAAAACCTATGTGATTAAGCCTCGTCAACCAGGCACCATGTATTATCACTGCCATGTACAGCCACATACTCACATTCCTATGGGTTTGCAAGGCATCTTTGTTGTTGAAGAAAACCGTCCTAATAACTGGGTACAAACATTAAACGTAGGTGCTGGACAAGTCCGTCATCCTTCAGTGGCTGTACTTGAAAAATACGCTAGAGAATACGACTTACATTATCAATCGGCTGACAAAGAATTACATGAAGTTGTAGCCAGATCAGCCAATGATCCGCGCTTGATCGCCAAGCACATGAATACTGAATATGACATCACCGATGCAGCTGATGATTATTTTATGCTAAATGGTCGTTCTTTCCCTTATACCTTAAGAGAATCGCTCATTCACATGGAAGAGAATCAAAAGGTAAAACTCCGTGTACTCAATGGGCATACCGAATCCTTTGCGTTGCACATTCATGGACACAAACCGACCGTGACGCATTATGATGGCGTTGACAATGGCCCTGGCTCTTATATTCAACGTGATGTGCATGGCTTGGTGCCTGCGCAACGCCTTGACTTAGAGTTAAATGGTGTTGATGATGGTTTAAACAGCTTTGGTCAAGGTATCTGGATGTTCCATGATCACGTTGAAAAATCCTTCACCACTAATGGTCACGGTGAAGGCGGTGATATTAGTTTAGTGGTTTATAAAGGCTTTGTAGATGACAAAGGCATTCCATCAGCACACGGTATGAGTCTGGCACCTTATTTCTCCAAGAAATTATGGAAAGGTCAATACCCTATCTGGCAAGATTACGATGCCTGGAGTAGCTTAGGTTTACCTGATTTAAAAGCCAAAGTAACGCCTAATAAAGTGGCTGTTCAAACACCCGCAGTAAAAGCCTCTGACACCGCTGCTGCAGCTACTGCGGCTGCTCAACAAGATACTGGCTACTCTGCGTTTGAGAAGTTAGTCTATGGCATTATCCTGGGTTTGATAGGTTACACAGGCTATGTTAAACGTCGCCCATTGATTGATTTATCAGTTAAATTGATTGAAATAGCGCGTAGTAAAGTGGCTAAGAAATAAAAGCCTGGAATGTATATAGCCCCTGAGTGTTATTCAGGGGTTTTATTTACAACAACTGGAGTGCAATCGCTTCAGCTATTGCCTTTAAAAACAGCTAAAGCTGCTTTACTCCAATTATTCTGAAAGACTCTAAGCTAAAAAATGTTCAACCTGCCTTAAAACTCAATGGCTTGTAGCTGAGTACATGATAAAGTCCGCATCTTTACGGACTCTATTTTTCAATTAAGACAGTTTCTTATATTTGAGGCGCTTAGGATTGTCCGCATCACTACCTAAACGGTGATGACGGTCGGCCTCGTAATCTTCATAGTTACCTTCAAACCAAACCACTTGACTATCACCTTCAAAGGCCAGTATATGCGTAGCAATTCTATCCAGAAACCAGCGATCATGCGAAATAACCACCGCACAGCCGGGAAAAGCAAGTAGAGCTTCTTCTAAGGCTCGCAAGGTTTCAACATCCAAATCGTTAGTCGGTTCATCAAGTAAAAGAACGTTGCCACCTGTTTTAAGCAGTTTAGCTAAATGCACGCGATTACGTTCACCTCCCGATAAATCACCAATCCGTTTGCCTTGATCTGCGCCTTTAAAGTTAAAGCGACCCACATACGCGCGTGAGGGGGTTTCATACTTACCAACAGTGATGATGTCCAGGCCATCAGAAATTTCATCAAAGACGGTTTTCTTAGGATCGAGGTTATCACGTAACTGGTCAACATAAGCCAATTGCACCGTTTGCCCCAATGTCACACTGCCTGAGTCGGGATGTTCAAAACCCGCCATCATGCGGAACAAAGTTGTTTTTCCAGCACCGTTAGGGCCGATAATACCGACGATACCGCCGGGCGGTAATTTGAAACTTAAGCCATTAACTAACAGTTTGTCACCAAACGCTTTGCTGATGTTGTCGGCTTCAATGACAACGTCACCCAAACGTGGGCCAGGTGGAATATATATTTCCTGGGTTTCGTTACGTTTTTGTACGTCTGTTGAAGACAGCTCTTCAAAGCGGGCCAGACGCGCTTTACTTTTTGCATGACGACCTTTGGGGTTAGAGCGTACCCACTCTAATTCATCTTTCATGGCTTTTTGACGAGAAGATTCTTGTTTTTCTTCTTGTAATAAACGGTTACTCTTTTGTTCTAGCCAACTGGAGTAGTTGCCTTCCCAAGGAATTCCAGAACCTCTATCAAGCTCTAAAATCCAGCCCGCGACATTATCCAGGAAGTAACGATCATGGGTTACGGCAACCACAGTACCCGTATAATCATGTAAGAAACGTTCTAACCAAGCGACCGACTCTGCATCCAAATGGTTGGTAGGTTCGTCTAATAGCAACATGTCGGGGTTAGACAGTAATAAGCGACATAAAGCAACCCTGCGTTTTTCACCGCCCGATAACGTGGTGACATCAGCATCCCAATCAGGAAGACGTAGAGCGTCGGCTGCCACTTCAAGCCGTCTGTCGAGGTTGTGACCGTCACAGGCATTAATGATATCTTCTAAGCGTGCCTGGTCGGCAGCTAATTTATCAAAATCAGCATCAGGTTCGGCATAAGCCGCATAAACGGCATCTAATTGGGCTAAAGAGGCTTTAATATCTGCAACCGCTTCTTCAACATTACCCCGTACAGTCTTGGTGGCGTCTAATTGGGGTTCTTGGGGCAAATAACCAATGTTAATGCCTTTTTGGGGAATCGCTTCGCCTTCGATTTCCTTATCGATACCCGCCATGATTCTGAGTAATGTTGATTTTCCTGAGCCGTTTAAACCAAGTACACCAATTTTTGCACCGGGGAAAAAAGACAGCGAGATATCTTTAAGAATGTATTTCTTGGGTGGAACAATCTTTCCAACCCTAATCATTGAATATATATATTGCGCCATGGTATTGAGTTCAGCAGGTTAAAATAATTAGACTTTTTTTACAAACTCTGACTTGAGTTTCATCGAGCCAATACCCTCAATTTTACAATCAATATCATGATCACCGTCTACGAGGCGGATACCTTTAACTTTAGTGCCTACTTTCACAACTAACGAAGTGCCTTTAACCTTAAGATCTTTAATGACCGTCACGGTGTCGCCATCCTGTAATTCATTTCCGTTAGCATCTTTGATGATTTTAATATCGCCAAGGTTTTCCGATTCTGTGCCTGCCTGCCATTCATGAGCACATTCAGGACAAATATTAAGGGTTCCATCATTATAAGTATATTCGGAGCCACACTTTGGGCAATTAGGTAAGTTACTCATGGATTATTATTATAAAATTAACAATCGACTATTTTAAGTTTGTTTTCAGACAATTGCTAGAGCAAAGCCTATTTAAAAGTGATAATGGTGCTTTTGAAGCGTGTTATTTAGGTGCCTGGATGAGTTTATAGTTAAAGCAGTTAAACTATTAGCGTGTTTATCCGTTAAAATACAACAAACAACAAACAGTTGGGGGTTGCTTAAAAATTGTTAGTCATTAATAGTTGTAAATTTTTTACCCTCCTGTCTGTTGGGTTAAATTAATATGTTTTTACATTGATCAAAAAGAGATTATAAAACGCCTGTGACGCCATTATTTCCTATTCCAAAAAATCATGCACAGCGCTTTGTACTTCACAATGAGGTACATGCTCGAGCGCCTTTTATTCTGAATCTACCCGTTAGAGCCAGTCATCTTGCGTTATTATTATCGAACGAAGAAAAACTCTCGGAACGTCAGCATTTAATAACACTCTGTGAGCGGTTTGGTGTTGTCCCACCCGAAAAAGATGCGGATCACTTCGCCGCTGCTTTTAATTCGTTTAAAATCCGTTGGGAACAACACGGTGAGTTTAGTACTTACAGTTTTTATGTGCATGATACGCCGACCGATATTTTTTCAGACGCAGCACTAAAAAAAGTACCCGTCGATTGGTTGTCACAACTGCCTGGGCAAGTCATTGTTGCTTCTCATGCCGCCATCATTTTTGCTGAAGATATTAATTACAGGGAAACAACAGAAGATTTATCTACACTGTCGGATTACTTTGAGGGTAACCAAGTGATCGGTTCCAAAGTAACCGGCGGAGCGGCCGCAGTATTTACAGATTTTAGGATTCATGTTGATGGTTTCAGCCGATTTCTGATTGTCAATAATGCCCTAAGATCAGAACAGGCAGGTCGTTTAGTCCAGCGATTATTTGATATAGAAGTGTATCGGGTTATGGCCTTAATGGCGTTTCCCATTGCACGTAAACTCTATCCGGCTTTAAATAAATCGGATCGACAGTTATATAGCATCACTAATGCGATGACGATGCCTGATAATAATGATGCTGAGTTGTTAGATGAGTTAACTACATTAGCTGCAGAGGTCGAAAATTATATCTCCAGTAATCATTTTCGTTTCGCAGCAGCAAGTGCTTATTATCAACTGGTTGATCAGCGTATCAATGATTTGCGAGAAGTTCGGATTCAAGGCATTCAGACCTTGGGTGAGTTTTTAAAACGCAGATTAGAGCCAGCTATTAATACCTGTGAGTCGATTTCTCATCGATTTACCTCGCTGTCTAAAAGGGTCAGTAATGCCAGCCAATTGTTGCGAACTCGGGTTGATATTATTATTGAACGGCAGAACCAGGGATTACTCACCTCAATGGCTTTACGTGCGAAAATGCAATTGCGGATGCAACAAATGGTTGAGGGTATTTCAATGGTTGCAATTACTTATTACGCCGCAAGTATTATCGGCAAGATAACTGAAGCCCTGCATGTACTTGGCTTGAAAGTGAACCCAGAGCTTATTGAGGGCGTATCCATTCCGTTTATTTTTATCATTATCTATTTTAGCACACAGCGTATCCATAAAATCATTGCTAGTACGACCGAATAACGATGACTATCTCAATGGTCTTTGTCTTTACTCGAATTATTGAATTAAAATTAACTAAAGAAATTAAATGAACACTGATAGTCAAAAAATTGAAATAGCCAAAACTTTCGAACAACTTCATAAAACACCTTTTGCTTTATGGTCTGATGATAAAGAATATGACTCAGATAATGAGCGTTATTTAGCAGTGTACGAAAATCTTATTATGGGTGTTTATGGGGATTGTTATGGTGTGAATGCTGAATATGATGAAGATGGCGAGTTAATTGTCGAAGCGACTGAGTTTGAGGTGGAAGTTTCCCGTTTTGAATCATCCAGTGATCTGAGCGAAATATTTTCTTTTGAAATAACCACTGAGCCAACCGGTATTGGCAAGTACATTGAAGATCAGGGTCGGGAAGGTGCTTGGTAGTTTAACACGATGAATTATAAAGCCTAACAATAATAAAGATAAATATATTCCGTAGCCACTGGAAAGTGCTGAAATAATGCTGTAGATAATCAATAAAGTCTGCATGGATGCGGACTTACAACACCTCAGGAGGCAATGCCGATTCCAACCAGCGAGCTAGGATTGCTGCCAGTTCACTACGATTAGTTGATATACCAATAGAATTAATTAAGAAGCTGTATAATTCGCACATTACAAAATTACACGGTAAATTGATGAAAATACTTATCCGCAATCTCGCACGCACGACTACAGAGACAGAGCTTTTAACGCTATTTCAAGCACATGGTGCTGTGCAATCCTGCAATCTGGTATTAGACAAAGACACGGGGCTCTCAAAAGGCTTTGGTTTTGTGGAAATGCCAAAACCCGGTGAAGCTAAAGCAGCTATTACCTCTTTGAATGGTCTAGCCATTGCCGGCTTTAAAATTCGCGTGAAAAAGAGCGAGTAAGTATCCTCTTTAAAAAGTGGGATTTATTTAATAAAATCTCTCCTAACCACTCTTTTTCAAAGAGGGGGACGTACACCTACCTTAAAGGTGCTTTAGCGTTATCTCGTCCAATTTTTTGTCGGCGACTATTGCACCACTCAAGCCCTCACCCAACTCAATATCTTGAATAGACCATATTGATGCTTTGCCGCATTGCATAGGAACACTTAAAAACTCAACTGGATTCTCAGGATTAATGACACATTGATCTAAACCCAGTACAATCCCATGCCCAGTGGCTTTTACAAACGCTTCTTTGCGAGTCCAAAAGCGATAGAATGCCTGATTTTTTTCATCATCAGGCAATTGATTCCAGTAATTCATTTCTACTTCGGAAAAACATTTCTTCACTAAACCGGGTAAATTAACTCTCGATTTGCATATTTCAATATCAACGCCAACCCGACAGTGCCAGGCAACAGCAACCAATAACAATTCCCCTGAATGTGATAAATTGAAAGCCAGTTCAGGATAATCCGCTAAAAAAGGCTTACCCTGTTTAGTTTTGTTGATAATTATTTTATCGGGTGCCTGCTTAACTATCCCGGCTAACAACTGTCTCAATCGTCCATGCACTTCGACATAACGCTTATGCAATAGCGCATTCTTGAATTTGCTCGCCTGACGCCGCTCATCATCATCTAAAACTGCCCAAAAGGCATCATACAGTCCTTCGTCTGCCGCTACCACACCATGCCATACTTCAACGCTATCCGTAATCATTACTGACCTACAACCGCTCTACCCTCGCCCCGTTTATCACTGGCTGCCGATAACTGCTTAGTGGCTTTATTTAATAATACCGCTTGCATATCACCATAGGGATAACGAACCGGCTTTAACTCATGACCCAGACTCTTCAGATTCGCCAGTTCTTCAGTCGAAAAAGCACCGTTTTCATATTCAATCACGTCAGGCATAAATTGATGATGATAGCGTGGTTTATTAACCCACGAGTCTGGCCCGTGACCTTCCGCAAAATCCAGAGTACCCAATAACACCATTGAAATAATCTTACTGCCGCCTTGTGTTCCTAAAACAGCGACCTCTTTATCTGTTTCTAAAAAGGTAGGAGTCATACTAGATAACATCCGCTTACCCGGAGCAATTGCATTAGCCACGCCACCGACGAATCCATAGCCATTCATAGCGCCAGGCGCACTATCAAAATCATCCATTTCATTATTCAATACTACACCCGTACCAGGTGCTACAAACCCTGAGCCAAAGGGGAAATTAATACTTAGCGTTGCTGCTACCCGATTGCCTTCATCATCAATAATTGAAAAATGAGTGGTATCAATACCTTCTGTTTGAATCTCTATTTGGCCAGACAGTTGACTACTAGGCAAGGCTTTATCTAACCGAATACTGCTACGCAAGCCAGCGGCATAATCTTCGTTTATCAAGCGCTCAACCGGGACATTAATAAAGTCCACATCCCCTAAATACAAACTCCGGTCATGATAAGCACAACGCATGGCTTCAACAATGATATGTTTACGACTAAGCGCGGTTAGCTTCTGAAGATCGTAGCCAGCCAATATATTTAACGCTTCAATTAACACAATGCCGCCCGATGAAGAGGGGGCAGCACTGGTCACTTTAATACCTTTATAATGTCCAGTAACAGGTTTACGTTCGACGACTTGGTAGGCTTCAAGATCTTCTTTTGTCCAATTGCCCCCCGCATTTCTAACACCTTCGACCAATTTATCGGCAGTTGTTCCACTATAAAAACCTTCTCTACCTGAGTTTGCCAAGCGGGTTAAGGTGTTAGCAAGATCAGGTTGTCTTAGTATTGAAAACAGTTTAGGCTCCTCACCTTCCTGTAGAAATAATTGTGCAGATTCTGGGTATTGTTTTAACGTCGCAGCTCTGAACTTTAATAACTTTAAATAGCGATCACCGACTGCAAAACCAGTCTGTGCATAACGTATGGCCGGTGCCAAATCAGCTGCCAATGATAATTGTGCATACTTTTCTGATAAATGAACTAACCCAGCTGGCATACCGGGAATCGCAGCGGCTAATGGACCATCAAGTGACAACTTTTCGATGACTTTACCTTCTTTATTTAAAAACATATCCTTATGAGCCGCCAAAGGTGCTTTCTCTCGGCCATCAATTAAAGTATCTATCGGGTCTTTTTCTCTATGTAGCAACCAGTAAGCCCCACCACCCAGACCCGAAGCCCAAGGTTCAACAACCGCTAACGCCGCACTCACTGCAATCGCAGCATCATAAACATTACCGCCTTTAGCCAAAACTTCAAAGCCTGCTTCAGTCGCTAAAGGGTGAGCACTGGCTATGGCGACTTTATGAGACGCGGTATAACTTTGGGTACTCCAGAATAATACAATGACACTCAGAACGATCTTACGAATTTTTAGCATGGGTTACCTGAATTAAATATAAATAATAAAATATCCCCTATAGGTGCTGAACGATAATGAGGAGCATCGTTCTAGCTGAGACAGACTAACAGGGCTATGGTTTTGACAGAATATTACTTCAAGCAAGGCTGTAAACAAAATATATTTGTTTCAGAGCAAAATAGTGAGTCTTAAAAGGTGTCTTAAAGCAGTGACACTCTGATTCAAATCAGACAGGTCATTCAAAGGAAGTCGAAAAAGAAGGCGTATAAATAAAAAAAGCCTAGAACGAGATGCTCGTTCTAGGCTTTTTATTGTTGATAGTCGATAATGTCAGGGCTAACCCACCCCTTTCAATAACCATGAAAGGTTAAATTGATGAGGGATTACAATTGGTAGAGTAGCTCATAATCAATATTGTCCAACGCTGGTTTTTTTGCGGCTAAAGCTTAAGCTACTAGCAATAGCGGCAGAAGCAAACAAGGTGGATGAAATAATAAATTCACCTGAGATAAAGCCAACTAAACCCGTCATAAATATCGCGCCAGTTAAAAAATCTTTTTGTAAATCAGTCATGAGAGTATCCTCGTCAATAAAAATAAAATGTTTCGTTAAACTGCAGGCTAACTATACATAAGATCTCTATTGTTGACAATGATACTATGGATATACGAATAGTTTCCTAATCAGATACAATTCATTCATCAAGCATTCAGTTAACGTGTGGCAACTTAATTAGATTCACTAGCAGACAAACTACTACGATAAATACGCATTAACACCACAAACGCTAAGAAGTCATAAAACCCATGAATAATTATAGGAACCAGCAAATTTGTTTCCCCACCATAAGTTAACGATAAACCTAAATAAATACCCACCAGCGTAGCTAATACTGCATACAGTGGCGTGATAGCATGAACGAATCCAAACAAAATATTACTGGCAATTAAACCCACGGTTGCTCCCCATGCGTGTTCAATCCAAGGCTGAATAACCCCTCTAAACAATAATTCTTCTGACACCCCCGCTATTGAAGCTAATATCAATAAATCAGTCCAATGATAACGATGTAATCCTGGCCCTAAGGTATTGAGCAGTAAATTCTTAATTTGAACAACAGAATCTCCCTGTATTTTCTCTAGTGCCAGAAACATCAAAAACAAAGGTAGCGTCCCTATCACGCCATAAACAATAGCCATTTCCGAAAAATGTATGTTTTCAAATGGATCAATCGAAGCAATCCAGCCTAACACAACCGCGACTATGATCAGGGAAGCTTCAAACACACAGGCTGATTTAAAAAAGTCATCTAATTTAAAAAGTGATTTATCCATCTTAGATTTTAGTTGTTGTAAAATTGGGGAACGTTGTAAAAACAGTTAAAATAGTCATTTCTATTCCAACTATCATTTAACACCATGCAATCCTTTATCTATAAAAGCTTAAAAAAAGATTATTTGTATTTGTATCTCGTTAACCGAGATGATTTCTCAAAAGTACCTGAAGAATTACTGAACAACTTCGGGAAATTAGAATTCGTCATGGAAATAGAATTAACGGAAGATAAAAAACTAGCCAAAGAAGAGGCTAAAAAAGTCATTGAAAGTCTTAATACCAAAGGCTTTTTTATACAATTACCGCCTCAAAAAGAGCTGAACTAATTTTCTTTGTACTTCCGCTTCATTAAACTCAGGCCTTAGGTAAAGTAACCCCCGTCTGGCCTTGATACTTGCCTGCTCTATCTTTATAAGATGTTTCGCAGATTTCATCACTACCAAAAAAGAGCATTTGCGCGACGCCCTCGTTAGCGTATATCTTTGCAGGCAAGGTGGTGGTATTAGAAAACTCCAGGGTGACGTGACCTTCCCACTCAGGCTCTAAGGGCGTCACGTTAACAATAATACCGCAACGCGCATAGGTTGATTTACCCAAACAAATAACCAATACATCACGCGGAATCCTGAAATATTCAATAGTACGCGCTAAAGCAAAAGAGTTGGGGGGAATAATACAAACATCGGACTTAACATCGACAAAGCTATTGGGATCAAAGTTTTTCGGATCAACAATCGCTGAGTTAATATTAGTAAATATTTTAAATTCATCAGAGCATCGAACATCATAGCCATAACTGGAGGTGCCATAAGAAATAACCTTGCCTCGCTCAGAATCCCTGACTTGACCACTTTCAAAGGGCTCGATCATGCTTTGTTGCTCCGCCATACGGCGTATCCATTTATCCGACTTTATGCTCATGAACTATTAAACCTAGTGTATTAAATTGCTTGATTTTTACATAGACTTGCTATTGACACAAGGTCTTCAGGTGTTTTGTATCACAATATTAGGGAAGCGAGTACTATAATCCTTGGTTTTTAAGGCTAATTTTGCTGCTGTTTTACGAGCTATTGCTTTGTAAATTTGTGCGGCTTTTCCCTCAGGATCTGAAACCACTGTGGGTTTTCCTGAGTCAGCATATTGCCGAATGGTGATATCCAAAGGTAATGCGCCTAAAAAATCGACCTTGTTTTTCTCGGACATGGCTATGCCACCCCCTTCTCCAAAAATAGCCTCAGCATGACCACACTGACTACAAATATGCATACTCATGTTTTCTACGACACCCAAAACCGGCACATTAACTTTTGCAAACATGCCTAAGCCACGTTGAGCATCAATCAGCGCAATATCTTGAGGCGTCGTCACAATAATGGCACCACTCACTGGAATTTGTTGTGCAAGTGTCAATTGAATATCACCGGTACCGGGCGGTAAATCAATAATGAGATAATCCAGATCAACCCAGTTAGTATCTCTCAATAATTGCTGCAAGGTATTCGTTGCAATAGGCCCGCGCCAGATCATCGGCTGATCGGGTTCAATCAAATACCCAATAGACATGGTTTGTAAACCATAAGCAGTCTTGGGTATCATGGTTTTATTATCGACACTTTCAGGCAAGCCAGATAATCCCAGCATGGTTGGAATACTCGGCCCGTAAATATCAGCATCGAGTATACCGACTTTAGCCCCTTCGGCAATCAAGGCTAAGGCTAAATTAACAGCCGTTGTCGACTTACCTACCCCGCCTTTTCCTGAAGCAACGGCTATAATATTTTTTATATTGGCTTGAGGCTTTAAGGCTTGTTGAACGGCATGTGAAATAATTTTTACAGTCACCTCCACCGTCACCTGACTGACCCCTTCTAAAACGCTAAGATGTTGCTCGACCTCAGTCCTTAACGTCTCAATAAAGCTTTTTGCCGGATATCCCAGTTCCAGCTTAACATTAACATTGGAACCGTCAATAACAATCGATTTAACTGATTTTGCCGTCACCAGATCGACACCATGATTGGGGTCGATAAAGGTCTTTAACAAATTTTCTACGTCGGTCTTTTCTAGCTGTGTCATGATAATCTCATATTATTAGTTTTGGTTAAGCGCTCTTCAAGACATTCTATTTGAATAGCTGAAGATTCACAATGACAGGTATTCTACAATTTTTTTACAAAATTCATTGTTTAGAGCGCCTCTATTCTGTTGAACAGTTCATTTTATGAGATAATTCCCGCATTATTAGTTTCCGTATACCTTGATCTTTTAACCATGTCAGATAGAAAAATTCTTGTCACTAGCGCCCTTCCCTACGCCAACGGCCCTATTCATTTAGGACATCTGGTTGAATATATCCAAACCGATATCTGGGTTCGTTTTCAAAAACAACGCGGTAACCGCTGCTATTTTGTCTGCGCTGATGATACCCACGGCACACCGATTATGCTTAAAGCGGATCGGGAAGGTATCACACCAGAAGCACTGATTGCCCAAGTGGGTAAAGAACACTTAGCGGACTTCACTGCTTTTGGCGTCGCTTTTGATAATTATCATAGTACCCATTCTGAAGAAAATAAAATTTTTTCAGAGTTGATCTACACGCGATTAAGAGAGGCCGGTCATATCAGTTCACGCACCATTACGCAGGCTTATGATCCGGTTAAAAACATGTTTTTACCCGATCGTTTTATTAAAGGTGACTGCCCCAAGTGTGGTGCAACAGACCAATACGGTGATGGCTGTGAAGTCTGTGGTGCCACGTACTCACCGACTGAACTCAAGAATGCAGTCTCTGCCATTTCGGGTGAAAAACCCATTGAAAAAGACTCAGTCCATTACTTTTTTAATTTGGCTGACTTTACCGATATGCTCGCAGCTTGGACACAAGCCGGTCATTTACAAGCCGAAGTCAGAAACAAGCTGGCAGAATGGTTAGAAGGCGGCTTACAGCAATGGGATATTTCACGGGACGCGCCTTATTTTGGTTTTGAAATCCCTGATGCCCCAGGCAAATACTTTTATGTCTGGTTAGATGCACCTATCGGTTACATGGCTAGTTTTAAGAACCTATGTGATAAACAATCACTCAATTTTGATGAATTCTGGACAACTGAAAGTAACACTGAGCTTTACCATTTTATCGGTAAAGACATTATTTACTTCCACGCCTTGTTTTGGCCTGCTATGCTCAGTGGTGCAAACTTTAGAACACCCACTGCTATTTTTGCGCACGGCTTCTTAACCGTCAACGGCGAAAAAATGTCTAAGTCTCGCGGCACCTTTATTACTGCTCGCACCTATTTAGATCATTTAAACCCTGAATATCTACGCTATTATTTCGCTGCGAAACTCAGCGCTGGAGTGGATGATATTGATTTAAACTTTGATGATTTTAGCCAGCGTGTTAACTCTGACCTTGTCGGTAAAGTGGTTAATATCGCGAGTCGTTGCAGCGGTTTTATTAACAAACGCTTTGCTAATAGTTTATCTGCCGAATGTTCTGAACCTGATTTATTTTTAGAGTTTGTCAAGGCCAACGAAACCATCGCCGATTTTTATGAAGCCCGCGAGTTTGGTAAAGCTATGCGTGAGATCATGGCACTTGCAGATAAAGCCAACCAGTATATTGATGAAAAGAAACCTTGGTTAGTGGCTAAACAAGAAGGTCAAGATGCCCTCCTGCATGACATTTGCTCAGTGGGTATCAATTTGTTCCGCTTATTAGCCGTCTATCTAAAACCTGTTATTCCGGCCTTAGCGACAGAAGCAGAACGCTTTTTAAACATCGAATCACAAACTTGGCCTACCCATCACAGCCAACCGCTTTTAAATCATACCGTCAATGATTTTAAACCATTAATGACCCGCGTTGATGCAGATAAGATTGCCGCCATTGTTGAAGCGTCTAAAGAAAACCTAGAAAAAACAGTTGCACAGACTCAAGCCCCGGTTGAAAAAGAAAAGCTATTTGAACCCATTGCTGACGTAGTTGATTTCAATGACTTTGCCAAACTTGATTTACGTATTGCTAAAATTATCAAGGCAGAGTCTATAGAAGGTTCGGATAAGTTATTACACTTAATCGTCGATATCGGTGACGAAGTTCGCACTATCTTTGCGGGTATAAAATCCGCTTATGCCCCCGAAGATTTAGAAGGCAAATTAACACTGGTCATCGCTAATCTTGCCCCTAGAAAAATGCGTTTTGGTACGTCTGAAGGGATGGTATTGGCAGCAGGCCCAGGTGGCAAAGACATCTGGATTTTAAGCCCCGATGAAGGTGCCGTTGCAGGAATGAGAGTTAAATAGCCCCCAAAATCCCCAGTCCTTCAACAGACTGGGGATGCATTTTTATTTACTTGGCGAGCCTTCTGTTGTTGGAGCAGATAGCTGCGTAACTGGTGCCTCTTCTACTTTTGCTTCCCCAGCATTCTCTTTTTCAGACTCTGAAATCACTGCGGTGTAACATTCCATTAAACTTTCCGTGTAATTAGTTCGTGCTTCAGCCAGCGCTTTAGCAGAACCAAAATCAGTACGTAATTCTTCGAGTACCTTTTTAGGATCTTGTGATTCTGTTAAGGTCAGCATTTTTGTATAGTTACGATAAGCTGTTAAGCGAGTAGGATCTACGGGAAAAAGACCGGGCATATTTTTAGCCGTCGTATCGACAACACATTTAGCCATATATTCTGGTGTTATTTTATAATCTTTTATATCCGCTTCTTTTTTCATTTGCTCCAAGACAGCCTGCTCATATTGGTTTTTATCGGCACAAGCGGGTAACAATAAGGCTGCTAAGGATAGGAGTAAAATTTTCTTCATGGGTAAGTGACCGTTGTTTATTTTATTGAGTTATTATTAAGCGCATTATACGCAGTTACATTAAGACCCAGATAAAAGCTTGGGTATTATTAAATTTACCCCATCTCTTGCATAGCCTGTCTTATCCAGACTTCTGCTTCTGCATTGATATCGGCTGCTTTACGACCCTTGGTTTCCATAGAGGGGCCAATTTTTACTTTAATCACCCCAGGATATTTAAAAAAGCTATAACGCGGCCAAAAATCACCCGCATTATGAGCCACAGGGATAACAGGATAGCCTGTCTTATGAGCCAACATAGCGCCTCCGATATTAAACTTAAGAACATCCCTCGCTCCTGCCCGAGTTCCCTCTGGAAAAATCAACACAGACAAACCCTCTTTTAAATACCGTGAGCCTTGATCCAGTAAAGACTTCAAGGAAGCGCGTTGATTTTTTCGATTAATCACAATGGATTTTAAAGCCAGCAATGACCAGCCCCAAATAGGCAAATAAAGCAATTCACGCTTAATCACCACCGAATGAGGCGGCAAAATATACCGTAAAGCCAAGGTTTCCCAAGCGGATTGATGGTTGCTTAAAAAAATAGTCGGCTGCGTTGGATCAACATGTTCTAACCCTTCTACTTCAAATGTCAAACCGCAAAAAACCTTGGTCATCCAGCCAATAATAGCGCACCAGGCGTAGCCAATTTTCCACCGTAATTTAAAGGAGCCAACCAACCCAATAAGAATCAAGGTTCCGACCACCGTAGCGGTTAAAAAAATACCAATAAACAATAAGGTAGAACCTACATAATTTTTAGGTCTAAGATCTTGCGGTGATATATTTTGCTGCGTCATATAAGTTCTCAAAAACAAGAATATTAAGGTGTGGATTATTTAATAGCGTGCCCTGACCTTTACCTGTTTTGACTAAAATCGGCTCGGCACCTACCGCTTCAGCCGCTTGTAGATCACGTAAAGAATCTCCGATAACAGGTATACCTGATAAAACAGCATTAAAATCCTGCGCAAAAGATTTTAATAAACCAGGCTTCGGTTTACGACAATCACAAGCGCTGTCTGGGCCGTGAGGGCAAGAATAAATGGCGGTAATCAGCCCTCCTTTTTCGGCGACAAGAGCATTCATTTTTGCATGAATTTTGTCTAGCATGGCATCGTCAAATAAGCCTCTTGCAATGCCGGATTGATTAGTCACAACAATCACTTTATAAGCGTGTGATGTCAATAACGCGATAGCCTCAAGACTGCCCGCAATAGGCAACCACTCTTCAGGTGTTTTAATAAAGGCGTCCGAGTCTTCATTAATTACACCATCACGATCTAATAAGATATAGCGTTGTTTCGACATATTATTGATTAAATATTACGCTTGTAATTTAGATATATCTGCACAGGTTAAAAACTGCTCGGATAACAGGTTTAACAAAGCCAATCGATGAGCACGTAATTCAAGATCATCCGTCATGACCATGACGTTATCAAAGAAAGCATCCACCGCACCTCTTAATTGTGCTAAGCGATTTAAAGTACCCTGATAATCACGCTCAGCTAACAAAGGTTTAATATCTTCCCCAGACAAGCTTGCCACTTCCAATAGTTGAATTTCTGCACTTTCAACTAAAACACCGACGGTATTAGAAGGCTGACTATCTGATTTTTTCAATATATTACGAATGCGTTTATTAGCGGCGGCTAAACTATCCGCTTCGGGTAACTGCCTAAATGCTTTAACCGCTACAAGACGTTGGATAAAATCTAAAGGATCAACCGGCTTAACGCTAATCACTGCATCAAACTCATCAGCACTATAGCCTTTATCCAGACAGTATCCTTTTAAACGATCGAAAATAAACTCAAGCACCGCCGCTTGTGTCGCTGCTTTATCAAACGCATGTGTAAACAACGATAAAGAGAAGGTCATCGCTTCAACAAGATCGAGGGTCAAATTATTCTCAATCAGTGTACGTAAAATCCCCAAGGCCGCACGACGAAGCGCATAAGGGTCTTTATCACCGGTTGGAATTAAACCGGCACTAAAAATACCGGCTAAGGTATCTATTTTTTCCGCCAGTGCCAGCACCTGACCAATCTGGGTTGATGCGGTTTCGCTACCTGATTGCTTGGGAAAATACTGCTCTTCTAATGCCCAGGCCACTTCGGGTGCTTCGCCTTCTACCAAGGCATAATAACGCCCCATTAATCCTTGCAAGTTACCAAACTCACCGACCATTTCTGTCATTAAATCGGTCTTTGCTAAAAGCGCTGCTCGTTTCGCCCATTCAACATTAGCGTTTAAACGCTCTGCGATAAACTCAGACAACTGAATAACTCGGTGGGTCTTTTCAGCCACTGTGCCCAGTTTCTCTTGGAAAACAATGTTTGATAAGCTATCGACTCTATCGGCCAAAGTTTTCTTTCTGTCTTGATTCCAAAAGAACTCAGCATCCGATAAACGCGGAGTGACCACCCGCTCATTACCTTGTTGAATCGACTCGGGGCGAGTGCTTTCAATATTACTAAAGGTAATAAAATGCGCTAACAAACCACCCTGCGTATTCTTAACCGGAAAGTATTTCTGATTCGTTTGCATGGTGGTAATGAGTACTTCAGCGGGTAATTCTAAATAACGTGGATCAAAGCCCCCCGTAATGGGCACTGGCCATTCATTTAAAGCTGCGATTTCTTCCAATAAATCGTCTTCAATATGGGCAATGCCGCCCACCGCTGCCGCTGCTTTTTGAGCCGCTGCTCTAATAATCTCTTTACGCTGTTCTATATCCGCAATGACTTTGCCTTGCGTCAACAACACGTCCTGATAATCTTCAGGTTTATTAATAAGCAGTTGAGTTGGGGCATGGAAACGATGTCCTAGCGTGGTATTGCTGGTTTTTAAGCCTAATATTTCAGTGTCAATCACTTGATCACCGTACAGTAAAACCGCCCAATGCACAGGTCTGACAAATTCGGTATTGAAACTACCCCAACGCATTCTTTTAGCGATAGGCAGCGCCGCAATACTTTGGCGAATAATATCTGGAATCAGATTTTCAGTAGCTTGGCCTTTAACGACTTGCGTAAAAGCCAACCATTCACCCTTTTCTGTTTTTAAGCGGTCTAAGTGTTCAAAGGTAGTTCCACAACTTTGAGCAAAACTGGCTGCTGCTTTACTGGGTGCACCATCAGAGTCAAAAGCTGCTTGTATCGCAGGGCCTCGTTTCTCAACTGTTTTATCCGGTTGTGCGATAGACAGATTTTCAATCAATACCGCTAGACGTCGTGGTGTAGCGAAGGTTTTTATTCCTGTAAAAGGAATTCCAGCGTCTTGTAAGCCTTTTGTTATGCCATCTGACAAGGCATGACTCAGCTTGACCAAGGTCTTTGGAGGTAATTCTTCTGAACCTAATTCAAATAATAAATGATTGCTTGCGATCATGTTTATGCTCCTTGCTCAGTCAACATGGGAAAACCTAAAGATTCTCTACGCGCGTAATAAGCTTCTGCTACTGCCCTCGATAAGGTACGCACTCTTAAAATATAACGTTGACGTTCGGTAACTGAAATAGCATGACGTGCATCCAATAAATTGAAGGTATGAGAAGCCTTTAATACCATTTCATAAGCAGGTAATGGCAGATTGAGTTCAATTAACTTTTGGCACTCTTGCTCGTAGGTATTAAAGCATTGGAATAGAAAATCAACATTGGCATGATCAAAGTTATAGGCCGACATTTCAACTTCATTTTGATGAAATACGTCGCCATAAGTCACCACGCCTTGCGGCCCATGAGTCCATACTAGATCATAAACGCTCTTGACACCTTGCAGATACATGGCGATACGTTCAAGACCATAAGTAATCTCACCGCTGACGGGACGACACTCTAGGCCCCCTACTTGTTGAAAATAGGTAAACTGCGTAACTTCCATACCATTGAGCCACACTTCCCAACCTAAGCCCCAAGCACCCAAGGTAGGCGATTCCCAGTTATCTTCAACAAAACGAATATCATGTTCCAGTAAATCCAGACCTAAATACCTTAACGATCCCAAGTATAGCTCTTGGATATTATCAGGAGAGGGTTTTAATAACACCTGAAACTGATAGTAATGCTGTAAGCGATTAGGATTTTCTCCAAAACGCCCATCGGTTGGACGGCGTGAGGGCTGCACATAAGCCGTGTTCCAAGGCTCTGGGCCGATAGCCCGTAAAAAAGTCGCCGGATGAAAAGTACCTGCGCCCACTTCTTGATCCAAAGGTTGTAATAAAATACAGCCCTGATTAGACCAATAGTCTTGCAATGCCAGGATTAGTCCCTGAAAAGTTGATGAATCATTATTTCTATTCGACACGGTATCTTCACGTTAGGCAGTAAAAAGTGCGTAATTATAGCTTAAAAATGGCTTTGTAGTAGGGTTAGGATAGTGTCAGGCATTCCGCTTTAGGTAACTCTTGCGCTATTGTAACCACCGTATTGATCAATAGTAGCTTGGTTGTTTGCGTTAGTTTGAGTAACAGAGGCTGTATTACTAGTGTTTACGTCTTGGACAGCTTATTCTTGCAATGTACTCACAAACGGCGCACAATTATCTTTCGTGAACCCTAATGGAGTTTCTAATGGAAAACACTATCCCCAAAGAAAGCCGCCTTAATATTCGCTGTGATGTTCGTGCGCGAGAGTTGTTGGATAAAGCTGCGACTTATGCACATGTAAGTATTTCAGAGTTTGTTCTATCTCATGCTTTAGCTTCTGCAGAAAAAATAGTGCATGCGCATGAAAACATTACCTTACGACCTGAAGATTTTAATGCGTTTCTAGCGACACTCGATGCACAAACAGAACCCAATGCAGCCTTGAAAAATGCCTTTAAACGTCATTCTGAGCAAGTAGCTCCGTGATAATTTACGACATCCGTTCATTTGACAAAGCTGTAGATACCACTTTTTTTAGTTGTGGGCAGATTCAACTTGACCAGTACATACGCCTCTATGCTTCGCAAGATATTAGACGAAATGTGGCGAGAGTCTTTATAGCAACGCCAGAATATGACACTAATCAATTAGCTGGTTTTTTTACGTTGAGCGCAGGTAGTGTCAGTTGTTCTGATTTACCGGAAACATTGGCTAAGACATTACATCGATATCCTGTACCCGTTGCTCTAATAGGCCGCTTAGCTGTTAGCATGAGCTTTCACGGTAAAGGTTTAGGATCAATATTATTGGCTGATGCCTGTCAGAAAGTAATAAATGCAAGCCATATTTTGGCAGTGGCTGGAATCATTGTAGATGCAAAAGATAACACGGCTGCCAGTTTTTACACTCACTTTGGTTTTATACCATTACCTAGTCAACCAGCTAAATTGATTTTACCCGCGTCAACATTTCGCGTTTAAAGAACTAACGCACGATAAAATACAGCCCTGACTTGACCAATAGTCTTGCAATGCCAGGATTAGTCCCTGAAAAGTTGATATGATCATAAAACAGGGTGGCCTCGATGCCATAACAGGGAATCGAGGACTATCGAAGTCTGCAAATCCTCGATTACGTTTTACTACATCGAGGCTACTGGCTGATTATTGTTGGGTTATCGTTGCGGTATTGCCAGAACCTGACTGGGTTACATTAGCAATATAATTGAAGGCAGACGAGCCGTCGATATTTTGATTGATAATGGCGTTATTGTTGTCGCCGGTCTGACTGAGGACGGTGACAATATCGTAGTTACCACCGCCTTGAACAATAGTAGTCGTGTCAGACATTCCGCTTTGGGTAACGCCTGCGTTATTGTAACCACCGTTTTGATTAATAGTGGCGGTACTGTTGTTATTTTCCTGGTCAAGGGTGATACCACTGAAACCACCGTTTTGAGCAATAGTAGCAGTGTCAGACATTCCGCTTTGGGTAACTCTTACGCTATTGTAACTACCGTATTGATTAATAGTAGCAGCACTGTTGTCATTTTTTTGATCCAGGGTAATACCTTGGTAACCACCGCCTTGAACAATAGCAGTCGTGTCAGACATTCCGTTTTGGGTAACACCTATGCTATTGTAACCACCGTTTTGATTAATAGTGGCGGCACTGTTGTCATTTTTTTGGTCCAGGGTAATACCTTGGTAACCACCGCCTTGAACAATGGCAGTCGTGTCAGACATTCCGCTTTGGGTAACACTTGCGCTGTTATATGCGCCATAGGTCTGGGTAACATTTGCACTATTATATGCACCGGAGGTCTGACTAATACTTGTAGTGTCGCGATAACCGCTTTGATTAATAGTAGCGGTACTATTGTTGCTTTGTTGGTTAATAGTGGCTTGATTGCCTGCGTCAGTTTGAGTAATAGAAGCTGTATTACCAGTATTCCCAGGATCCGTATCTTGAGTAATGGTAGCGGTATTACCAGAGCCGTCTTGGGAAATGCTGGCGCTGTCACCAGCACCATAACTTTGAGTAATATTAGCAGTATTAGTATCTCCTGCTTGGTTAATCGCCGCCAAATTTGTGCCAAGCTGATAATATTGAATAATATTAGCAACAGAATTGCTAGACAGTTGATTAATGGTTGCGGTGGATTGACTCCCCAAATAACCATAAGCGGCTTGATACGTACTATTGCCTTGATCGATAGTTGCGAAATTATTATCGCCTGTTTGATTGATAGCGGCTAATCCTGTCCCATTATTACTAACCTCCCCCAGCCACCCATCATTGTAATTATGTTGGTTTACGGAAGCCGTATTATTATTACCTGTTTGGCTGGTTGTGCTTTGGTTATTATCACTCACTTGAGTGATAATAGTGGTATTGCCATCTCCACCCTGCTGGGTGGCATTAATCGTATTGTTATTACCTGATGCATCCGTGGTCACTTTATTATCTGCCCAGACTGCGGCGGTACATAACACTGTGCTGATGGCGAGTACTAATGATTTAATCTTCATGGTTGATCCTTTCTAGCGGTTGTGTGTTGGCGTTTATTGCGTTTTTTGACATTATTGATGAGTCAATTGACCGTTTATAATGCGCTGCTACTGCTATTACCCATACAAAATGTGTGGCCAACATATACCAGCTTCATGGTTTAGGATAAAGCACTTATTACAGTTCCAAAATATCCTTATTGAGGCTTAACGGTTTGTATCACTAGGCTTTTGTTATGACTGCCCAGTTTTAAATATGAAGTAGCGTTGAGAATTTAGAATACCTATATGGCAACATTATGCTGATAACGTTTTTTTCAGCATATTATGCTTGTTGCAAAATAACAAGTAAAATAATGTTGCGTTAGTATTTTAATCACAGTAGCAAAGCTCTGTATGATACCTATTGCTATCCAAGATGGCTTTTTTCTTTAATTGACCATTAACAATTAGGCCGTTCACGACACACAGCACAAGTTATCTGCACCATACCATCCAGCAAATGCGGCGTTTTTACCGATTTAGTCAAAGTCGTACAAATGCTTAAACTAACCCTATAAAGGCTAATTTTATTTGCTATACTTATACCGTACATTTTTGTGCTACTAACTTTAGACGGGATATTCCCTTCTCTAGTTACACAAATTATCCTGATTTCGATTGAATCATTCTTATCGTATTGACGGGCAGGGGTAAACCCAGCCCCTACGGTAAATATACCGTAGGGTCAATCCCTGCGGTTGCCCTGATTTCGATTGAATCATTGTTACTTGGATTAAATTCATGAGCAAAGACACTATCCCTAAAGTAATCGGCTACAAACAACTGAAGAAATTGCGTACTGCTCTCGCTATTTCTCAAGGCACGAAACTCTTGTCAACACTACAGCAAGAAGCAGAAGGCACTGTCTCTCATGACCAAACTAAACGAGTCACCTACCTGACTGAACTTTTTTCTCGAATTCATCGAGAAATGTTTCAAGACTGGAAAGAGCAACCGACGGTTTGTCATCGTCCCGGCACCATGACCGATCCTGATAAAAGAAAACGGTTTCGGGAAACTATTGAAAGTTTAGTTTTAGATGGCGATGTCAATGATGATACCGCTATTTTTGATAACAATGGGTTCGTTATCAAAACAGAAAATATTGCCGAAAGACTCGCCAATTTTTACTACAAAATGCGTTGTGTAAGACCCTTCTCTTATGGAAACCGGTTAACACTGGATTTCTTTATTACCATGCTAGGTAAATTACCCGCTATAAAAGGCGTCTATGAGCAGGGGATCGACTTTAGACGCATTGAATCATCCGATGCCGCTGTGCTACACAATCCTGATAGCTCCTTACGCGAAATCACCGTTGCTTTTGAACATGCTTTTGATCCAACCCGTTGTAAAAGCCTGCAAAATAAGCCCAACGCTTATGGGAAATGGCCAGAAAACAAACTGTTTATACACGGCATTCCGTTCCTGTCTCACACCACAGCAACCGGCATATTGTGCGTGGTCTCTGTCAATGGTGGACTGGTGCCATTAGATCGCATATCCCAGGAAATATTTATAGCAGGAAAACATTTAGCAGATTACCCTCTGTGTGCGTCTGAAAACATGATTGGTTATTTGCCCAAAACAGAATCCTTACGCCAAACTGGTCATTATGAAATTGACGGTATCAGCATTGAAGAAGACGGTGCCGCCCCGCTCTTCTGCCTTGACATCAATATGTTAACTGGCTTGCGCTCACCTGCACACACCGAGGTCGTGCAACTTCTCAAGCAGTGTGAGGGTGAAAAAGCATTAATCTTTGACTTGGTCTACAATGAAAGGCTAAAAGATCGCATGTTATCAGCGGCTGATAGCGACAGTCGATTACAACGTGCGGTTGAAATTGCTTACGAACGACTCAGCAAAATTACCAAGAAATTAGATAAAGCGAGAGACTGTGTATTTGAAGGTAAAACACCAGTACGTCACCCACATTTATTTATGTCTATGGGGGGGGCAGGCTCAGGAAAAACAGCCGTCGAGCAAATAGCTCATGCTTATTGCGACGATAACTTTGTCGTGGCCTCTTTGGATGAATTTCGTAAACAAAGTGATCTTTATCAAGTACTCACCGCAGCAAGCCACCACAGTGACGATTATGTTTATGTTGAGCCTTTTGCAAATAGATTGCGTGATGCTGTTGCAGAACATGCCCGATTGAATCGTATCAACATTCTCTATGATGGTACCGGCATTCCTTATCAGCCCCGGTACTCTAATATAGTCAACCGCTTTAAAGACGAAGGCTTCTATACTCAAATCACTGGCGTTGATGCTTTTATTACCAAGCCAGAAGGGCGCGAAACCGAGTTGGTTCGTTCCAATGTCATTACCAGCGTCAAAAAACGTTTTGAAAAGAGCGGTCGTGCATTGCCTTGGGTGGTCACTGTCGATAAGCATATTCGAGCGCCCCGCTCTTTTTTAAACGCACTGGAACATGACGCCTTGGATAAGATTTCTTTATTTGCCAATGATGGCGAAAAAGGCACTCATTACTTAGTGGCAGAAAGCTTTTACTTCTCAGACCAAGAAGTGAAAGAACTGCAAAAAAGTCAACTCTCCGGTACTTTACTAGAGACCCTAACCATAGCTATCAAAGAACGCGAGGACTCCCTCTTGAGAAATTTAGTGGGTGATGACGATGAAAAGCTTCAGATATTAATTAGCAAAAATAAAACATTTGATGAAAGTAATGTGGCTTACCAGATTTACCAGCACAGAAATACCAATCGTGTTCTATTGATTTATAACGCACATCGGATGGTTGATTTCGTAGAAAAAAGACAACTTAACCCTAATGCCTCGGGTGAAGAAGGGCTTTTGCATAAATCTGAAGCACTCGCATTCCATATTGACCCTTATTCTAAAGATCCCTGGATAACGAAGCTTCAGTACTAAAATCCTTTTATAGCAATGCCAAGATTACGCGGATGACGACACTCGATAAAACCAGCCTGACCGATGATGAGTCTATTTTTTCAATTCATCCGTTGCCACCTCCCGAATTATTGTTACGTGAGTTTCCAATTCACGGTACAGCGATAGAAAGCCTGGTCTCCAGAACACGTCAAAACATCAAAAATATACTTACTGGCAAGGATAATCGACTACTCGTCGTCATCGGGCCTTGTTCAATACATGATCCTCAAGCCGCGATAGAATACGCACAAAAATTACAAGAGCAGCGAGACAGTTACGCTGCTGACTCATTGGAAATTGTGATGCGGGTTTATTTTGAGAAGCCCCGGACAACAGTGGGCTGGAAAGGTCTGATCAACGACCCCTGGCTAGACGAAAGTTTTCGTATCAACGATGGCTTACGCATTGCACGACGTTTACTCACTGAGATTAATCAATTGGGCGTCCCTGCTGCTGCCGAATTACTGGACACCATCTCACCACAATATATTGGTGACTTAATCAGTTGGGGTGCCATCGGCGCACGTACCACCGAAAGCCAGATACATCGAGAACTGGCATCGGGAGTTTCTGCGCCGATAGGGTTCAAGAACAGCACCGACGGCAATATTCGAATCGCTGCTGATGCCATTCAGTCAGCAGCAAATCCGCATCACTTCCTGGGTGTACACAAAAACGGTCACGTTGCGATTGTGCATACCACTGGCAATAAATATTGTCATGTTATCTTGCGCGGCGGTAAACAGCCAAACTATGATGCCACTAGTGTAGAGCGTATTGGCAAAGAACTGGCAGCAGCCCATATAAATTCTCGTTTGATGATCGATTGCTCACATGCTAACAGCAACAAACAGCATGAGAATCAAAGCAATGTGGTGAATAATATCGCTGAGCAACTGGCTAATGGTTCTCAACACATTTTTGGTGTGATGATAGAAAGTCACCTAAAAGCGGGTGGACAGAAATTCACAGCTGGTAAGGATGATCCGGCTAAGCTCGTTTATGGTCAAAGTATTACTGATGCCTGCCTGGGCTGGGAAGATACCATCCAGCTATTGAAAACCCTCAGTGAGGCTGTCATCGCTCGTCGTCAAGAAATTAAACTTCCATGATATGAAGCATTCATTGCCATTACTCATCAAGCAATATCAGCTAAGTTACCTTTAGTCTCTAACCATACTTTTCTATCGGAAGAACGTTTTTTGGCTAATAACAAATCTAACTGTACGCTAGTATCATCATTTTCTTTAATGGTTAATTGCACTAAACGACGGGTATCAGGATTCATGGTCGTTTCCCGAAGTTGACCCGGATTCATTTCACCCAAGCCTTTAAAGCGTTGCACATTAATCTGGCCTTTTAGCTTTTCGGCTTTAATTCTATCCAGAACGCCCAAACGCTCAGCCTCATCTAAAGCATAAAACACCCGTTTACCCACATCAATTCGATATAAAGGCGGCATAGCGACAAACACATGCCCTTCCCTTACCAACGCGGTAAAGTGTTGATAAAATAAAGCGCAAATTAAGGTAGCAATATGATTACCATCAGAATCCGCATCGGCAAGAATACATACCTTGCCATAACGAAGCCCTTGCAAATCACTGGAACCCGGTTCTATTCCCAAGGCAACTGCAATATCATGAACCTCTTGTGACGCCATCACTTGACTGGACTCTACTTCCCAGGTGTTAAGAATCTTACCCCGCAAGGGCATAATTGCTTGAAAATCACGCTCACGAGCCTGCTTGGCCGACCCCCCTGCCGAATCACCTTCGACTAAAAATAATTCAGTCCGGGCAATATCTTGCGCTGAGCAATCAGCCAATTTTCCCGGTAAAGCCGGCCCGGCGGTAATTCGTTTACGGATAATCTTTTTATTAGAGCGTAATCTTTTCTGTGCGCTAGAAATGATAATCTCAGCTATTTTCTCGCCTTCCGCCGGATTCTGATTCAACCAAAGACTAAAACTATCTTTAGCGACTCCAGACACAAACGCTACGCACTCTCTTGAACTCAAACGCTCTTTTGTTTGACCTGAAAACTGAGGATCTTCTAACTTAACTGAAAGCACAAAATGACAATTTTCCCAGACATCTTCAGGAGCCACCTTAACCCCACGCGGCAAAATCCCTCTAATATCACAAAACTCCCTCATCGCCTCCGTTAAGCCGGCACGCAAACCATTAACGTGGGTTCCACCTTGAGCGGTAGGCACTAGGTTGACATAACTCTCATTCAGTACTTCAGATGGATTTTCAAATGCCCAAACAACTCCCCATTCAACCGCCTCATGCTTCGCAGCAATATCCCCCATAAACGGTTGCTCAGGAAAAAACTCAATATCTCCGATTCTATCTAACAAATACTCTTTAAGACCGTTTTGATAGCACCATACCCACTCTTCGTTACTTTGCTCATCCTTTAAAGTAATCTTTAAACCTGGACACAATACCGCTTTAGCCCGAAGCACGTGCTTTAATTTGCTAACCGATATTTTACTGGAATCAAAATACTTTTCGTTGGGCCAAAACGTGACAGTGGTTCCTGTATTATTTCGCCCGACTGTGCCTGTTTCGACTAACTCTGTTTGCTTTTCACCATCAGCAAACGTCATGGCATAGACTTTACCGTTCCGTTTAACTTCAATGTTCAATTGGGCAGATAAAGCATTAACGACAGACACTCCCACGCCATGCAGACCACCCGAAAACTGGTAATTCTTATTAGAAAACTTACCGCCCGCGTGTAATTTCGTAAGAATAACCTCAACACCAGGAATGCCCTGCTCTGGATGAATATCCACAGGCATACCGCGACCATCATCACTCACCAAAACCGACCCATCTTTATACAAAATGACATTGATCGTCTTGGCATGACCCGCCATGGCCTCATCGACACTATTATCAACCACCTCTTGTACCAGGTGATTAGGTCGGGTGGTATCCGTATACATACCCGGTCTTTTACGAACCGGCTCTAATCCGCTTAAAACTTCTATCGCGGCCGCATTATATTCATTACTCATTATTACCAAAAACTCACAAGCCAATTATGTTTACAACTTTATTTACAACGTTTTTTTAACTTCATCTCTCTAGGGCTTGCGTTTCAAAACTACTTTTGCCTCATTCCAAAAAGCGTCTAACTCCGCTAACTCACAATCAACCAAGTTTCGTCCTGAGGCTTCGACCTGCTCTTCAATATAGTGAAAACGCCTGGAAAACTTTTTAGTACTTTCCTTGAGTGCAATTTCAGGGTTAACCTTCAAATGCCGTGCCAGATTAACAGCAACCAGCAATAAATCACCAATTTCTTCCTGAATATGCGCTTGATCACCCGACTCCCACGCCTCCTTGACCTCGCCCAATTCTTCCAGCACCTTTTCGAATACTGGAGGAACATCAGGCCAATCAAAACCATGTTGTGCAGCACGATCCTGGATTTTTTCACATGCCATCAAGGCAGGGAAGCTCGCCGCAACACCCGCTAACACACTCGACTTCTCAGACGCCTTTTGCTTCTCTTCACGTTCCTGCGCCTTGGCCTGTTCCCAAGCCTGATGGCGCTCAGCATCGGTATTAAAAACCGCATCAGCAAAGACATGAGGATGTCTGCGTATCAACTTATCACTGATACCCGCCGAAACGTCTTCAAAACTAAAAAGCCCTCGCTCTTGAGCAATTTGAGAATGAAAAACCACCTGTAATAACAGATCGCCTAATTCAGCCCTTAAATCATCCAGATCATTACGTTCAATCGCATCAACAACTTCATAAGCCTCCTCAATAAGATAGGGAATTAAGGTGGTAAAGTCTTGTTTAATATCCCATGCACAGCCATCGTCTGGTCGCCGTAAGCGGGACATAATATCTAACAGTTGTTGAGTGTTCTTCAGCATAAAATAGGCTTGTTTTAAAATGAAAAACCAAAGTTTTCATGAAAACGTTGTTTAAAATCGCCAAGGAAAATAGCGTGATTTTGGGTACCATGATGCTCTATCTTGATAGCGCCCATTAACGAAGCAATTCTTCCTGTGATTTCCCAATCCAACTCATTCATCAATCCAAATAGTAAGCCGGCACGATAGGCATCACCACACCCTGTAGGATCAAGCACCGCCTTTGGTTTCGCTGCAGGTATGGTGATGCACTGACCTTGTGTATATATTTTGGAACCCTTAGCGCCTAAAGTAATCACTAAAGCCTCTACCCTACTGGCTATTTCTTCTAAAGACAGGCCCGTACGCTCTTGCATTAACTCAGATTCATAATCATTTAAGGTTACCCAAGTGGCTTGATCAATAAAGGTAAGTAACTCCGCGCCATTAAACATAGGCATACCCTGACCGGGGTCAAACACAAAGGGAATGCCTAATTCTACAAACTGTTCCGCATGAAGAATCATGCCGTCTTTACCATCAGGAGACACAATACCTATGCTAATATCACGATTGACAGGTATTGAATTTAAGTGTGAAAAACTCATCGCACCCGGATGAAACGCAGTAATCTGATTACCCTCTTCATCGGTAGTGATATAAGCTTGACCGGTATACTGGTGATCCAGTGCCTGAATAAACTCACCCGACAAGCCATTTTGATTCATCCATCGGCTATAAGGCTCAAAATCATGCCCAACAGTGGCCATCGTCAACGCTTCTTCACCCAATAAATTCAGATTGTAAGCAATATTCCCTGCACACCCACCAAACTCGCGTCTCATGACAGGCACTAAAAACGATACATTTAAGATATGTACCTTTTCTGGCAAGATGTGATTTTTAAATTTGTCATGAAACACCATGATGGTGTCGTAAGCCATAGACCCGCAGATTAATGCACTCATAAATATTTTCCTTAAATTAAAATTAATACCCAGGTCGTTGCCGCCCAAGCCAACGACATCATGACTGCCGCAGAGCCAATATCTTTTGCTCTACCTGATAACTCATGATGTTCAAAACCTACCCGATCAACCACGGCTTCTACCGCTGAATTTAATAACTCAACTAACATAACCAATACAATACTACCAATGAGCAATAATTTTTCAATTGTAGACTGTCCCAGCCAGATGGCGAGGGGGGTCGTCACTACAAACAAAATAACTTCTTGCCTAAAAGCTTCTTCATGAGTCCATGTCGCCTTAAATCCAGCAACAGAAAAGATACAAGCATTGATTAGGCGCTTAAAACCTTTCGCATTTTGATTTGCCATTACAGTATTGATTATCCTTTAGAAAAAAGTGAAGTGTACTTAATATAAATGAAAAGATAACGACAGCTTATTTTCCGTTATATTATTCTATGAAGGCTTGATAAGTATCAGCATCCATTAACTGATCTAATGTAGATAAATCGTCTGATTTAACACAAAATATCCAGGTACCATAAGGATTATCATTTATTTGCTCAGGCTCATTTGATAAAACCAGGTTAGTGGCGACAATCTCACCTGAAACAGGGCTATATAAGTCTGACGCTGTTTTAACCGATTCCACAACAGCACATTGTTCATTCGCTATCACTTGTCGCCCTAATTCTGGCAGCTGTACAAAAACAAGGTCGCCCAATTCTGACTGAGCAAAATCAGTGATGCCGACTCGAACAAGATTATCTTCTTCGACCAGAACCCACTCATGGGAGCATGCATATTTCAAATTAACGGGTAAATCACTCATGGTTTAATCTCTTTATAATACAGCAAATAAGGTAACACGATTCAGCATATTAGAAACAAAGGTTGATTTTGAACCTTGAACCTTCAACGGTGAACCTTTAGACTACACAAACTTATATAGTACCAAACATAATTAAAACATGCCTGAGATACTGATCTATACAACTAAAATTTGTCCCTATTGCATTATGGCAAAACGTCTTCTTGACAAGAAAGGCGTCACCTATAAAGAAATTAATGTGGATGCCCAACTGGGTCTACGGGAGGAAATGATGCAAAAAACGAAACGCCGGACAGTACCACAAATTTATATTGGTGATTTCCATGTCGGTGGTTTCGATGATTTATATGCGCTAGACCAACAAAAAAAACTGGATATTTTACTAGGCAAGGCCTAAAACAACGGGATAAGTCATGAACATTAACCCGACGATTATACCGTCACCCTGTATGGGTCAGTGTTTACTAAACATGAATAATATTTGTATCGGCTGCTTTCGAACTATTCACGAAATCACAGTTTGGAGCGAAGTTGATGACGAAACACGTAACGTTTTTCTTAATAACATTGAGAGCCGGAAGCAAGAAAGCCTAATATCATTTTAAAGACGTTTATATAAATAATCGGAGATATTGCAAATGAAACAATTACACAGAAAAGACCTATTCGGCTGGTCAGAGTTTAACAAGGAGCGCAATCTGGATTTTCACAGTGTACTGTGGGTACGCGAGGAAGGAAATATATTAATTGATCCATTACCCATGTCGGAACACGATCACAGTCACTTGCAACGCTTGGGTGGTGTTCATATTATTATCGTAACAAACAGTGACCATTGTCGCGATGCTGAACACCTCGCACTGACCACGGGCGCTCAAATCCTTGGACCAGCGGGTGAAGAAGATACCTTTCCTATTAGCTGCGATCGCTGGTTAATTGATAACGAAGAAGTCTGTCCGGGACTTATTGCATTTCAGTTAGAAGGCTCTAAAACGCACGGTGAATTAGCGTTACTTTTGGAACACACCACACTCATTACCGGCGATTTGATCCGTAGCCATTTAGCGGGCGAGTTATGTTTGTTACCTGAAGAAAAACTGACTGATCTTCATAAAGCCGTTAAATCAGTTAAACGTATGGCAGAACTTCCCAATATTAAAGCAGTATTGATCGGCGATGGCTGGCCCATATTTAATCATGGCAGTGAAGCACTTCATCGCCTGGCAAGATTATATTAAGGGATAAAAACAACATATCCACTTTAAATTCCAGAAAAAACAATCGGAACTTAAAGTGGATACAATGAAAGCTTGATAGAATCAATCATCAGCAGAATCAAGGCTCATCCTCTACCAACTCCACGGACTCAGAATTTTTTCCCTTTTTAGAAACAGGCTCATACAAATTTAAGGTAGTAAAGTTATGAGGCGCCCAAGAAGGCCCCGTGTAATCAAATAAAAAAGCATTATCAAATAACTTTGAAGCATCAAAAACGCCTTTAGCAAACTCATCCAGCTTATTTCGTTCGACTAAACACGCTAAATCCATGACGTCCTTTTCTTTCTTAACCGCTGTCTCGACGATGTCTTCGCAATAATTAACTAAAATATTTTTTACCTTCTCAGTAAACTCCAGTCTGTCTGCGTCACGTAATGACTGGTATAAATTACCTAATCTGATTTTCTCCTCACGAAGATCCCCAGGATTAGCGTTTCTATTCCAGATCTCATCACGCCCCTGCTTTAAAATGGGGTGAGTCTCTACATAATATTCGTAAATATTGGCGACATCCCAAGAAACACGTAAGCCCATCTCTACACGACCGGCTAGTTGCTCAAGATGCTTTTTAATTGTTCTTTGGTTGGCAACCAGTAAATCTTCAACGGCCTTAGCACTGCGTGCGATAATGCCAAACCTAATGGGCAGCACAGTACCTGCTTCTGTCAAAGCGTGCAATACCGACTGATGCGCACCAATATTGCGTCGATCAGGTCGTAGACGCCCACCCTGAGTATCACTGACCACGGCTCTTAAGCCATCCTTATCTATTGCATAAACCGGAGCAGACTCTAATCCTACTAACTTATAATCAGGTTTTTCCCCATCCGATGCACACAATGCATAAAGCACTTTAGCGTGATCACTTTTTAATTTATCACTGCTCACACACTACTCCCTTAGATACATTAATAGCTTCTTAACCGAATGCCACAAGCAAGTAGGCCTGCGGCAACAAAAAAATGCCCGAGTGTTTAAAATTAAACAATCGGGCATTTTTTTCTCTCTTTAATCTAATGACTAATGATGCTTTACTGATTATGCTGGAGTAGCGGCGCTGGCAGTAAGGCCAATCGCTTCAGCATATTTCAAATAAGTTTCAACAGAAGCGATAACGACGCGAGCTTCGATTGATAATAATTCGATACCTACTAATGAAACCTTAACCCATGCATCAATGACGATGCCTTTGTCAAGAATACGGTCTACGACTTCTGCTAAGCTGGAAGAGTCGGTTGATTTTTGTACTTTAGCCATGATAGCTTCTCCTAAAATGTTTTTTAAATCCCTAAGATATTGATAATCCCTAATGCATTTGATTGCATACCTGATATTAGAGCATTCACTATGCCAATTATTTCTCCGATGATAGATTCAGCCTGAAAAAATAAATTAATTAACTAATCCTTTTAAAAAACAAAAAGATAACAATGTTATCTATTAGCGATAAACAGCTTAAAAGAAATAGTGTAGACATAAGAAAAAATAACTAACCTTGCAACAGCTAAACTGGGGTATAAAATACCTATCAAATAGGGTATAAAATACCTATTTGATAGGGTGTAAAATACACAGTGATTTTTAACGCAAGCGTTTCAGACCGATTAGAGCAATATAAAAAGCAACAGCCATTAATCTAATAATGCCAGATTCCTAACCGCTCCACGGTCTGCACTGGTCGCCAACATCGCATAAGCCTTAAGTGCCGCAGACACTTTGCGAGGACGAGGCAAAACAGGTTTCCAGCCCAGGATGTCTTGCTCTGTACGGCGTTTAGCCAACTCATCATCACTCACTAATACATTGATGGTACGATTCGGGATATCAATACGTATAAGATCACCAGTGCGTACCAAACCGATATTGCCACCCGCTGCCGCTTCGGGTGAACAGTGACCAATTGATAAGCCTGAAGTGCCGCCGGAGAAACGACCATCGGTTAATAATGCACAGGCTTTACCCAAGCCTTTGGACTTGATATAACTAGTGGGGTACAACATTTCCTGCATACCGGGGCCACCTTTAGGGCCTTCATAACGCACAACAACTACATCACCGGCTTTGACCTTATCACCCAAGATATTTTCTACCGCTTCATCCTGACTTTCTACGACATGAGCAGAGCCTTCAAAAACGAGCAAACTGTCATCTACACCAGCGGTTTTTACCACACAGCCGTCTACAGCAATATTACCGCGCAACACAGCCAAGCCGCCCTCTTTACTAAAGGCATAGTCTAAAGAACGAATACAACCTTCGGCACGATCCACATCCAGACTAGGCCAACGGGTGTTTTGACTGAATGCTACTTGCGAAGGAATCCCGGCAGGCCCTGCCAAGTAGAAGGTTTTAACGGTATCGCTAGGGTTACGGGCAATATCCCATAGATCCAACGCTTCTTTCATGGTTTTAGCATGTACCGTGGGTACATCTGTATGTAACTTGCCAGCACGATCCAGCTCACCCAAAATAGCCATGATACCGCCGGCACGGTGTACGTCTTCAATATGATATTTGTTAGTATTAGGCGCCACTTTACACAACTGAGGAACGATTTTTGACATCCGGTCAATGTCAGACAGGGTAAAGTCGATTTCAGCTTCTTGAGCAATGGCCAGAATATGTAAGATAGTATTTGTGGAGCCACCCATAGCAATATCCAGAGCAATGGCATTTTCAAAGGCTTTAAAGCCAATAGAGCGTGGCAGCACAGAAACATCGTCTTGTTCGTAATAACGTTTAGCAATCTCAACAATACTGCGACCGGCTTGTTTAAAAAGCTGCTCACGATCCGCGTGTGTTGCTACCACAGTGCCGTTACCCGGCAAGGATAAACCCAACGCTTCAGTCAAGCAGTTCATCGAGTTAGCCGTAAACATCCCCGAACATGAACCACAGGTAGGACAGGCAGAACGTTCAACTTCGGCCAAATCACTGTCAGACACTTTGCTGTCAGCGGCCATCACCATGGCATCAATCAAGTCGAGTTTTTTGAATTCAAACGTGTTTGTCTCTGGGTTTGCCAAGCGCACTTTGCCCGCCTCCATGGGGCCACCGGACACAAAGATAACTGGAATGTTAAGACGCATTGCAGCCATCAACATACCCGGAGTTATCTTGTCACAGTTAGAAATACACACCAGTGCATCAGCACAATGGGCATTGACCATGTATTCCACCGAGTCGGCTATGATGTCGCGACTGGGTAATGAATACAACATACCATCGTGGCCCATTGCGATACCATCGTCTACAGCTATGGTGTTGAATTCTTTGGCTACGCCTCCAGCGGCTTCAATCTCACGCGCCACTAACTGGCCCAAGTCTTTCAAATGCACATGCCCCGGCACAAACTGGGTGAAGGAATTTGCAATGGCAATAATGGGTTTGCTGAAGTCATCATCCTTCATACCTGTGGCACGCCATAATGAGCGAGCCCCTGCCATGTTGCGGCCAGCGGTAGAAGTCTTAGAACGATAAACAGGCATGATGAAGGGTTCCTTAATTAAGTAGATTTAAAAATGATAGTGTTGCTATCACAATGACAAATGGAATTGTAACGTATTATATACGAACGAGGGGACATCGTAGGGATGGGGTCGCAACCTATCCCTAGGAACGTCACCACACGTTTATTTTATGATTTCTGTTTCGGCTATAGTGAATGACAAGTAGTATAATCAATACTATATTTTTGGGTAATTAATAGTCACATGACAACAGATGATATAGAAATTGCAAACATTGAAATTGATTTATTACTGGAAGCCATTTACAAACGCTATGGCTATGATTTTAGGAGCTATTCTCGCTCAAGCCTGGAAAGACGTTTGACACAATTCCTCATTGATAAGCAATGTGGTTCCTATTCTGAAGTCATTAATCGCCTATTAAGAGATAGAAGCTTTTTTTACGAACTTATTACTTATTTTTCAATATCCGTTACTGCGTTGTTTAGAGATCCTTTTTTTTACAGCGCACTCAGAGACAAAGTACTCCCCTTTTTAAAAACCTGGCCCTACTTCAAAATCTGGCACGCCGGTTGTGCAACCGGTGAAGAAGCTTACTCAATGGCTATACTATTAAATGATGAACAATTACTCAATAGAGCTATGTTATACGCAACTGACATCAGTCAATCAGCCTTGACTATAGGCAAAACCGGTGTATATCCTTTAGAAACCATTAAAATGGGCAGTATTAACTATTTAAAATCTGGCGGCTCTGCTTCACTATCTCATTATTACCATGCTAACTACGGTAATGCCGCCATAAAACCCTATCTTAAAAAAAGCATTACCTTCAGTTTACACAATTTAGTGACCGATAAAAGCTTTGGAGAAATGCAAATGATCGTCTGTAGAAATGTACTCATTTACTTCAACGATCAACTCAAAGAGCAAGTATTACAACTGTTTTGGGAAAGCCTGGAATACGGTGGTTTTTTATGTTTAGGCGATACTGAAAGTTTAATGTTTTCGTCGGTTGCTGATAAATTTATAACGGTGGATGAACATGCCAAAATATATAAGAAAAAAATATAATTTATTGATATTTAGCTCCTTAATAACATATTAACTCTATATCTAGGATATCTAAATAATGCCAGAAGTTTATATTCTTTTAGTGGATGACATGCCCAAGAATCTGTTTGCCCTTGAAAAAGTGCTTAACACGCTAGACGATGTCATTGCTATTAAAGCCTCTAGCGGTCAAGAAGCATTGGGACTCACTTTACAATATAATTTTGCCCTGGCTATTCTTGATGTACAAATGCCTGAAATGGACGGCTACGAACTCGCCAATTATCTACTCGGTGACCCCTCAACCTGTCGTATCCCCATCATTTTTCTCACAGCCGCTTTTGCTGACGAACAACATTCTTTTAAGGGTTATGAAAGAGGGGCGGTTGACTATATCATTAAGCCGTTTGACCAGACTATTTTTCTCAGTAAGGTTAAGGTATTTTTAGAATTAGCACGATACAGGATTGGCCTTGAGCGTACCGTTGAAGAAAGAACCAGTGCTTTATTGGAAGAAAGTAATAAACTCCGCTTACTGCTTGAAAATACACCCGACTGTATTTTTAATCTCGATCAGGAAGGCAATATCATATTTATTAATCAACTGGGAGCAAACAAAGCTTTTATTGGCAAATCTGTGTATCAGTTTTTTAGTCAGACCGACATTGCGTTAGAAAAAAACGCGCTACACACCGTATTCACTGAAAATAAAACCGTTGAATTCGAGTCGAACATGAAATTGCCCTGGCATAAACAAAGCAATTTTTATAATCATAGATTAGTGCCTATTGTTCGAGATAACATCACCGAATGTATTCAGATATCCCGCGATATTACCCATTTAAAAATAGCCGATGAAGCGCGTTTAAAATTAGTACAGGCTGAGGCCAACAATCAGGCCAAAAGTAAATTTTTGGCTAGTATGAGCCATGAAATACGCACACCCATGAATGCTGTTCTAGGCTATGCCCAGCTCTTGCGTAGAGAAGGTACGTTTACAACACAACAAAGAGAATATCTCGATATTATTGATCGTAGTGGCGAACATCTTTTACTGTTATTAGATTCCGTTCTGGATATGGCGAAAATTGAAGCTGGAAAGATGAAATTAATACCTGTCAAAACCAACCTGTTTAATTTAATTAATGATCTCAAAAGGATGTTTTTATTATCTGCCAAAAAGAAAGGTCTTAAATTAAATGTTAGTTTTTCAGAAGATATTCCAGACTGGTTAATCATTGATAACAATAAAGTCCGTCAGGTTCTTATTAATCTGTTAGGCAATGCCTTAAAGTTTTCCGATCATGGAAAAATTGAACTCCGTGCGAGTGTTGTCGAGCGCGATAGAAATAAGATTACTCTCTATATAGAAGTCGAAGACAATGGCTGCGGCATCGAAGCCGAACAATTAAGCAGTATTTTTAATGTCTTTGAACAGGCAGAATCCGGTGCCAAACAAATTGGTGCCGGCCTGGGTTTAGCCGTCAGTAACGAATTTGCCCAATTGATGAACGGCTCAATTAGCGTGCAAAGTGAACTCTCAAAAGGCAGTACATTTAGATTCGAATTTGTTGCTGAACTGACTGAAGATCAACCTAAACAAGAGTTCTGTCAACCCGTCATCGGTATAAACCTTGATCATAATGAACCGCCACTGGTTCTTGTTGTGGAAGACGAAGTTGACAATTTGAATATGATGGGACAAATGTTAAGCTCGGTTGGCTTTAATATTCGCTTAGTCACTAATGGTCGAGATGCTTTAAGCGTAATTAAAGAAGAAGACTTCCCATCTATTATTATTTTAGATCTAAGAATGAAAGACATGGATGGCATTGAGGTAGCACAACATATTCGAGAACTCCCTCAAAGCCAATCAATCCCTATTTTAATGATTTCAGCTTCACCCTCCCCCTTAAACAAGGAGCTAGCTGTTAAAGCCGGTATCAATAAGTTTTTATGTAAACCGATTAGAGAACAGCAGATTTTTGATGAAATAAAAAATCTGATCCCGGTGAACTATGTATATGCAGAAAATGGAACAACAGCAGAGGTAGATACTCGAAACCACTCACCATTAAATTCTCAAATGCTTGAGGCATTAACCCTTTCAATGCGTTTAGGCCTTTTAAACGCGATCAAAAGTGGTTATATCAACGTCATTGAAGATTGGGTGACTCAAATTGAATCTCACCATAGTTCTATTGGGCACAAACTGAGGGGGTTCACTGAAAAATTTGACTACCCTACTTTAATTAAATTATTAGAAAGTACGATAGAGCAATCTGATGACCCAAAGTAATCAAAAATATAACATCCTCATTGTCGATGACACCCCCGAAAACCTTCGCTTGTTAGCGATGTCTCTGGTATCGGAAGGTTATAGTGTTAGAGTTGCTCCTAATGGATACATGGCCATCAATATGGCTAAAGACAAAACACCCGACATCATCATACTGGATATTGATATGCCCACTATGAATGGCTATGAAGTGGCTGATCACCTCAAGGCGAATGATTCTTTTCGGGAAGTACCGATTATTTTTTTAAGTGCCTTCCAGGATACTCACGCCAAAATTAAAGCATTCAATCATGGTGCTGTGGATTATGCGTCTAAACCTTTCGCTGTTGAAGAATTGTTGGCGCGGATTGCCACACACCTTGAACTATATGAACTAAGACAAACACTTGATCGTAACAATCGATCTTTAAATCTAACCCTTCATGATAAAGAAGAAGAGATTTTTTCCGCTCAAATATCAACGATTGTTGCTTTGGCAAAATTAGCTGAGTCACGTGATGATGACACCGGTTTACATATTGATAGGGTGGGTAATTTTAGTCAATTATTAGCCAAAACGTTACTCTCTAAACAAGACAAGCGGTTCGACATAGACGAACAATTTGTTGATATGATCTATCATGTTTCTGCACTTCATGATATCGGCAAAGTAGGTATTGCTGATGCTATTCTACGAAAACCAGGCAAACTGACTGAGGAAGAATTTGAAACCATGAAAATGCATCCTATGATTGGTTTTAAAACCCTAAACACCGTATTAAAAAGTTATCCCAATAACAAAATGGTGCGTATGGGTTCAGATATTGCCAAATCACATCATGAAAAATGGAATGGTTCAGGCTATCCAGAAGGTATAAAAGGTGAAAACATTCCCTTAAGTGCAAGAATTGTTGCCATTGCTGATGTCTATGATGCTCTTCGTGCTACGCGTCCCTATAAAACACCCTTTAGTCATGAGCAAGCCGTTAGCATGATTTTGGAAGGTAGCGAAAAACATTTTGACCCTCGATTAATCGATATATTTGAGCATATCCATTCAGAATTTGATCGTGTCTGGGTAGACATAACACTCAAAAAATACCATGACGCTTTAAAACAGCCTGATGAACAAGGTAGAGCCAAAGGAGTAACACATCATCATGCTAACTAATTTAAATATCAAAGGCTTGTTTCTGATCGTATGCTTGATGTCTTTATTTTCAATGATGACAGGCACGCTGATTCTAGTTTGCCAGATGGATTTGTATCGCCTAAAAATAAACCACAATCTAAACCAGATAGCATAACTTCGTTCAAGCGATCAAAAATAATAATCAGTTTAGGCTGATAAGATAGGTATTTTAAGTTTATCGAACTTGGGCATTAGCGCATCAATATGCGTCATGTTATTATTTATACATAAGCCATCAAAAAGATGCCCTTAAAATCCCTGCAGACCGTAGTCCACGGCCATTATTTCCACAGTTTGGGGCCGAGATCATAAGTGATGAATAATCTGGACAAAAAAACTGCGATACAATTCGAACAGCTTAACCAATTGTATGCTGTTAACTTTCTACCGTTAGTTACCAGCGTCATTCTTGCAGCGATTCTAGCTTTTGTGCAGAGAAATGTCATCAACCCGACTGTCATCGTTGCCTGGCTTTCCTTGATTACCTTGATCATGGTTTCACGAACCCTGCTTATTTTGGCTTATCAACGTGCCTCGACCGATATTAAGGCCGAAACTCATCACTGGCTGCTTAGATTTCGTCTGGGTATTTTGATTACAGGTTTGACATGGGGGGCAGCAGGCGTTTTGTTGTTTCCTGTTGATTACCCACAGAATCAGATGTTCCTGATCTTTATGTTGGCCGGCTTAACTGCTGGCGGCGTCACTTCATATGCCTCCGATATCGTCAGCGCCCTGTCATTTTCAGTATTAGCACTGACGCCCTGTATTATCCGCTTGACGCTTGTTGGTGAAAGTTTTTACCTGGCAATGAGCTTAGCGTCTACACTCTATCTGGGTTTTTTAGTGATGAGTTTGCGTTACATCAATCGCAATATCTCTGAGAATATTGTACTACGCCTTGAGGCTACAGAACGAGAAGCAACACTGAATAGAAAGGCTCAAGAACTTTCGAATGAGATTAGCTTCCGTACTCAAGTCGAAACCGACTTACTGAAAGCTAAAGAGATAGCTGAAGAAGCCAAAGAAATGGCCGAGGAAGCCACTCGAATAAAATCCGAATTCCTGGCTAATATGAGCCATGAAATCCGCACTCCGATGAATGGCGTTTTAGGGATGCTGGATTTGCTCAGTGAAACCTCTATGTCACAGGCCCAACTGGATTGGGTTAAAACGGCTCACAGCTCAGGGCAGGCTTTACTGGAAATAATCAATGATATTCTGGATTTAACCAAATTAGAAGCCGACAAACTTGAAGTGGAACACGTTGACTTTAATCTGGTCGATTTAGTCGAGGATGTCTGTATCTTATCATCCAACCGCGCTTTCTCTAAAGGACTGGAGTTAAATTGTCAATTACCTACCGGCATGCCGCTGCGCTGGCGGGGTGACCCCATGCGTATCCGGCAGGTGTTATCCAATTTAATCAGTAATGCCGTTAAATTTACTGAGCAGGGTGAAGTGACGGTGAGTATCATCCAGTCGCTGGCCGCAAATAACGTCGATCAATTACGTTTTGAAATACATGATACCGGCATTGGCATTTCTGAATCTACCTTATCACGCCTATTCGAGCCTTTTGTTCAAGCTGATAGTGCAACTTCACGCTGTTTTGGTGGTTCTGGTTTAGGGCTATCCATCAGTAAAAAGTTAGTAGAACTCATGGGGGGAACCATTGGTGCCAGCAGCATTACTGGCAAAGGCTCCTGTTTTTGGTTTTCCTTGCCTCTAACAAAAAGCGAATCAGATGACTCTAATATTTCACTACCCTTTAATGATCTCTCCGATAAACGCATATTGATCGTGGATGATAATGCAACGAATCGTAACATTCTGAACACTTATCTAAGTAGCTGGGGATTGGTGGTCAGTGAAGCTGATAGTGGCAGCGCTGCACTCATGCAACTACAAACTTCAACTCTTCAGGGTATAGTCTACGATCTCATTTTACTGGATATGCAAATGCCGGCAATGGATGGATTAACCTTGGCGAAATGTCTCACTCAGATACCTGCCTTAACCCACCTGCCTATTATTTTATTATCATCCGATAACCAGATTGAGCCCGCTGACTATCAAGGTACCGGCATTATCCAACGCCTGTTTAAACCCTTGCGACAAATGCAGCTTTACGATGCCATTTTTAATGCCCTACTAGGACGTAAGCCAAGCACAGTAGTCAATGCTGAACCAGAAACAAATCTGCCCAATTATCAAAACAAAAAAGTACTCATTGTAGAGGATAACAAAATCAATCAAAAAGTGATTGTTGCCAAACTGAGAAAATACAACATTGTTCCCGATGTAGTTGAGAATGGTCTGCTTGCCCTCGATAAATTAAAACAGTGCCGGTATGATTTGGTCTTTATGGATTGCCACATGCCGGTTATGGATGGCTACACCGCAACCAGAGAACTGCGCTTATTAGAATCCCATCAAAACTTATCGCATCAAACCGTGATTGCACTGACAGCAAATGCGCTGGAAGGCGAACGAGACAAATGCCTGGCTGCGGGAATGGATGATTATATAACCAAACCTATTATCACAAGCCAGTTAATGACTCTCTTGATTGATAAATTGGGCTAATAGCCCCAGTGACCTATCATGTTTATGTTTAAAAAGTATGCGTGTACTGAACACTGATAACGTCTATGCTGCTGTTGTAGCTGCCTTGAACCTGGCCTGTTATTGTGCCTACCGCACCTTGATTTATCGTGGCATTGTTAATAAAGATGTGCGTATAGCCTGCGTCAAAGCTGCTGCTGGATCATAGCTTATAGTTGGCACCGAGTGACATCCAAATGCGATTATTATCAGAGATGTATCGAGTCCGTAATGGCCTTAGCGTAATAAAAGTTGGGTAAAAATGCCCAGTTACCTGGATCACCGCCATTTCCGCCGCTCATGTTAGCGCATAATTATGCACCATGTTATTATTTATTCAAGAAAGTATTTATTTTTGAGTCCATTCAGAATTTGATCGTGTCTGGGTAGGCATAACACTCAAAAAATACCATGACGATTTAAAACAGCCTGTTAAACAGATAGAGTCAAAGGAGTAACACCTCATTATGCTAACTAATTTAAATATCAAAGGCTTGTTTCTGGTCGTATGCTTGATGTCTTTATTTTCAATAATGACGGGCGGAATGAGTCTATTTGGAATGAAACAGTCTAATGACAGTTTAGAAACGGTCTATCATGATCGAATGATGTGTATTGATCAACTCGCTAAAATAAAAGCTAAATTGTTAGTTAATCGACTCACTATCGAAAACTCATTGCTTTTAAAAGAAGAAACTCTAAAAAATATTGACCTCATTGAGGGTAATCTTATTGATATAGACCGATTATGGGTCGAATATCGCTCAACTAAAGCGACTGAAGAAGAAAAAATAATAGCCCGTCAATTTGAAAAGGACAACCAACACCTTATTCAAGAAGGCTTAAATTCAGCTATTGAACGCTTACGCAGCGGCAATTCAGTCGCAGATACTGTCATTAAAACAACGATAAGACCTTTGTTTTCGGCTGTTGAAGAAGATATTAATCAACTCATTCAAATTCAATTAGATGTTGCCAGGCAAGAATACACTGCGTCGCAAAATCACTATCAAGTTAATAGCCTTGCCATTATTGTCTTTCTTATTATTAAATTATTACTCGCAATCTGTATTTTACATTACTGTAAAATCTTAGTCTCAAATGTGACAAGATTGGTTGAAATCACTCAAAAAATTACCAACGGCCAGTTAGATGTAGTCATCCCTATCAATAGCAACGACGAAATAAGTCATTTGAACCGCTCTATTTCACAAATGCAAACCGCCTTAAAAAACACTAAAGTCAATAACGACAACCAAAACTGGTTAAAGACCGGGATGGCTAAAATAAACCAGATTATTCTTGGACAAGACGATAAAACCTACCTGGCATCAAAAGTTATTAGTGAAATTGCCAACTATATTGATGCAAAGATTGGCGTTATTTATGTCGCTAATGGACACAATAAAGACCTGGAATTAACATTACTGGGTACCTACGCCTATACGGAACGTAAAAACTTATCAAGTAAATTTAAGCTTGGAGAAGGCCTGGTTGGACAAGCCGCCTTAGAACGTAAACAAATCCTGTTACAAAATACACCTGAGGACTATATTCACATTGTTTCTGGCCTTGGAGAAACCACCCCCCGAAATATTTGTGTAACACCGATTATTTTTGACAAAGATTTACGGGGAGTTTTAGAGGTGGGTTCTTTACACCCTTTAACCAAAATTCAACTCGACTATTTAAATCAAGTCGCTGAAGTCACTGCCTTAGCCTTTGAAATCGCCGAAGCAAAGACACTCATGACTTTACAACAAGAAGAGTTACAAGCCACTAACGATGAGCTTGAAGCGCAAGCCAGAGTGGTCGAACAGTCTCAACAAGAGCTTAGAGCACAACAAATAGAATTACAAAATATTAATGCTGAATTAGAAATCCAAATGCAACGGGTGAAAGATTCTGAAGTTGAACTTAAAGCTCAGCAGGAAGAATTGGAAGTTACCAATGCAGAACTTAAGGCTCAACAGGAAGAATTGGAGCTTGCGAATGATGAACTTAAAAGCAAAAATGTTTTGCTTGAGCAACAAAAAGAAGTTAATGAACAAGCAAGACGCAGCTTAACACTACAAGCAGAAGAACTCACTTTAGCGAGTAAATACAAATCTGAGTTCTTAGCCAATATGTCTCATGAATTACGCACACCTTTAAATAGCCTGTTATTATTGGCTCGTTCATTACATGAAAATAAATCAGGGAATCTAACAGAAGACCAGGTTGAGACAGCCAGTGTTATTTACGACAGTGGTAGTGACCTGTTAAACCTGATCAATGATATTTTGGATCTATCGAAAATTGAATCGGGTAAAATGGAATTAAGAATACAGCCCGTAGAGATAAACGAATTAATAAGGACTATCTCTGTTCAGTTTGGCCTCATGGCAAAGAATCAAGGCCTTGAGTTAAATATAACAAGTGAAAAAGGTCTGCCTGACTCCATCATAACGGATGCTCAACGCCTGGGACAAGTGATAAACAATCTGGTAGGCAATGCCCTAAAATTTACGGAAAATGGCTCTATCTCAATCGTATTTGAATTAGTGCCTAACACGATTGATTTATCTCGCAGTCAATTAGATCCCAGCAAAGCCTTAGCGATTAAAGTAACGGATACGGGTATCGGTATCCCATTAGACAAGCAAAAAATAATTTTTGAAGCTTTTCAACAAGCCGACTCAGGCGATCGAAGACGTTTCGGGGGTACCGGTCTAGGCTTATCCATTTCTCGTGAATTGGTTAATCTTTTAGGGGGTGAAATTCAATTAGTCAGCGAACAGGGACAAGGCTCCGTCTTTAGTATTTACATTCCCTTTGCAGCACACAATCTTAAAGACCTCCCCTCACAAGAACCTAAGATTACACGATCTGACACGCTAAAAACATACATTCCACCTGTTTCTTATACCCATAAAACAATTGAATCAGCTAATGTTATAACGCCAACGCCTTCTATCGTTGAAGATGATAGAAATAACATTCAGCTCAATGATAGAGTACTTTTAACCATTGAAGACGACCTTCGCTTCGCAAAAATTCTGGCTACTATTGGCCGAGAAAGAGGCTTTAAATGTTTATTGGCCTTAACGGGCGAAGAAGGCTTGCAACTAGCCAAAGACTATAAACCCGATAGTATTGTACTGGACTTACACTTACCTAAAATGGACGGCTGGGAAGTGCTGACTCAGCTTAAACAAAATGTCGATACCCGACATATTCCTGTACATATTTTATCCTCAGAAGATCCAACGATAGAAGGCTTACGTGTGGGTGCTATTGGTCACGTCCGAAAACCTGTGCGTCGCGAAGATATAGAAATGATATTAACACGCTTGGAAGAAGCCTCTTCATCGTCTGAAAAGCGAGTGTTAGTCGTCGAGGATGATGAGTTAACCAGACGTGAAACTGTGCAAAGTATTGGTTCAGAAAATGTGATCGTTGAAGAAGTAGATACAGGAGAAAAAGCGTTACAACTCATCCGTGAACGCTCTTTTTCTTTAATTATTCTAGACCTTGGTTTACCTGATATACAGGGCATGGAACTATTAAACATTATCGCTAAAGAAAAAATCAATATGCCCCCCGTCATTGTCTACACGGTTCGGGAATTAACACGCGAAGAGGAAACGGCTTTGCGAAACTATGCAAACTCAATTATTCTTAAAGATGTGCGTTCTCAAGAGCGTCTGATTGATGAAGTGGCCTTATTTTTACATCGAGTGATCAAAGACTTACCTGAAGATAAAAAAAGAGTGATACAACACCTCCATGAATCTGATGAACACCTAAATGCTCGAAAGGTACTGATCGTTGAAGATGATATGCGAACTATGTTTGCAATGTCCAAGATTTTGGCTGAACATGGCTTAATCATTCTTAAGGCCGATAATGGTGAAAAAGCCTTGAGCGTACTTAATAAACACCCTGATGTTGATCTGGTTTTAATGGATCTGATGATGCCGATTATGGATGGTTATGAGGCCTCTCGCGCCATCCGTGCACTACCCCAATTTACGAATCTGCCTATTATTGCCTTAACTGCTAAGGCCATGAAAGAAGACAGAAAGAAATGCATCGATGCGGGTGCCTCGGATTATTTAACCAAACCGGTTGATCAAGACCGGTTACTGTCTTTAATTAGAGTTTGGCTGTGCCGTTAAGATAATATTTTTTGACGCAATCGTTATAGAACTTAGAGGAAATGTTATGGCAGACGAAAAGAAAACTGAAAGTAACGGCTTAACTGGCGCAGTGCCCATAACGGCTGTATTAGCCCTGCTGGCCAGCTTTGCTATGTTCACACCATCCCCTTTTCATGATGATCGCCCCCCGGGCAACCCTTTAAAACTACAACAGTACGAAGCTGCGCAGGATATAAATGCACGCCTGTGGCAAGATCCATTCGAAGCTGTAGATAACAAAGATGATATCCATAAACCCGAGCAGATTTATAAAGGTAATCCTATTAACCCTGATGAAGATCAGGTCACTGTTATCGCTGTCACCCTACCGGGTAGCCCTTATCAAGAAGCGGCTGAGAGTAGAATGCGATGGCGGTATGCGGTACTTTCGGCCTTAGCTAATCAGATGTATAACCCTGTGGATGAGCAGCATATTGGTTACTTTGAAGCATCAATACCCAATAAGGAGAAGCCGTCTAATAGTAACTCTACACTCCCAACAAAAATAGCTTTTGAGTGGTGGTCAAAAGATAAGGATGAGCACAAAGACAAAGATAAGGATAAAAAAGTATTGCTATTATGGATTAATGAATCAAGCCTCAGAAAAAATCCTGCCGCCACGTTAAAAGACATACTATCTCGAACAATCCCGGATAATGAAACGTTAAATAAATTAACAAACTCCGATATTGCTGTTGCATCGCTAGATTCAAACGTCATAGCATTAGCGAATATACGGAAAGAGGATTCGGATAATAAAAATGCTGCCGAATTTAATTATGCAGTACTCGGTCCAAACTCCTCAACATTGCTAGAAGATTTGTTGAAAGAGGTTAAAGATAACAAAGATAATGAATTGGGGAAAATTAATACTAAGCCCATTACCTATTATTCCGCTGCGGCAACGGCTGATGAGGGCTTGTTGCTAAAGGTTCTCCCTAAAGAAGATGTAGACCATCAAACTGTCCAAGCTTATTTACGGCATGGGATAACGTTTTATCGAACAACTTCTACCGATGCGGAAATGATGCAGGCAATGGCAAACGAATTGGCTACTTTACATCGAATTCAGAAAACAGATCATATCGTTATCTTATCTGAATGGGACACCCTTTATGGTCGCTCTATCTCTAAGGCATTTAAATCAGCTTGGGCGCTTAAAAATAATCTCCAAGATCCTGATCAAGTAATCAGTCGATTTAGCTACATGCGAGGGCTGGACGGTAAATTGCCTGATAAGAGCGAGAAAGCCGATAAGAGCGAAAAAGAAGCTGATTCAGCCGAGAAGAAATCAGATACCAAAGAACCAGATAAGTCAGAGTCGGCTAAAGCACTTGAACTCCCTGAAGGACGAAATCAGAAAGATTATTTACGTAGACTATCAGAATACATCCGTGATCTTGATCAAAAAATTATAGATGAAGGAGATTCGAAAGGGATTACCGTAATTGGCGTATTGGGGTCTGATGTCCGCGACAAATTTATGATTTTAGAGGCGTTGCGCCCCTACTTTAAACACAAACTATTTTTTACAACCGATCTTGATGCCGCTTACTATCACCCGACTAAATGGCATCAAACACACAACATGCTAGTCGCTTCAGCCTTTGATCTTAAACTGCGCCCCGAATTGCAAGGCACTATCCCTCCTTTCCGGGACACTTACCAAACTGCTTTATTTTTGGCGACTCAGATGTTGGTTAATAACATTGAGATCACTGAACAGAAGCCGATGACGCTAGCGCAGACCGATGAAAAAAAACAGTTCATCAATACACCTTCCCCTCTCCTGTTTGAAATTGGACGTCACAGCCCGATACGATTAAAACTCAATAATGACATCGGAGAAACTGAGCCTAACAATCCGAAATGTACCTGGCAAGATGTCGAAGGAGAATGCAAAAATACCGTACAACCACCCTTCGTCAATCCCAAAAGCAACCTTACAAATAACAATGTCGTGTTACAGATACTTTCGTTGACAGTAGGAATAGGCTTTTTATGCTTTGTTAGTTCGTGGTTTCGAAGGAGGGTGAAATTTGCTTATTTAAAATGTAAGCACCAACCTTGGTATATTGTTGGAGCGCTTATAGTCTGTATCGTTTTCTGGAAGA